>CACKRX010000011.1 GCA_902602575.1 uncultured Pelagibacteraceae bacterium
AGCTCTTCTGAAATAAGTAGGTTAGTCTTTTCTGCACCACCGTCAGAAAACTCAGGATGATAAAATAGAATTTTTTTGCGATTCACTTAATTAAAATTTATATATTTCATTAAGATATTTGATTTTTTTAAAATTTAAAGATAAAGATTGCTTTATGGAAAATTGGATTTTTAATAGGAGTTTCGATTACCCCAGTAATAATCAGCTTCAACTAATAAAGGGTAAGATTTTAGAGTCCTCAAAAGTTGAAATAAATATAGAAAAATATTTAAAACCTATTCTCCAAATTGTTTACAATTTTGCAAATAATCCTTGGATTTCACAGGAAGAAATTATAGATCAATTGAATATTGATAAGTCGACTTTAAAAATTTTAAATGAATATATAAGAGAAAATATTTATTTACAAAATTTAATTATTAAGGGCGGGTCTGGATATAAATACTGGCAAACAATCTCACCCTTTTGTAGTAAAATAAATGACGCTATTAATAATAGTTTTAGTTACCCAATGAGAATTGGTATATATCCAGGCGTGTCGTGTATGTATTATTGCGGCTTTTGTGGCAGAAATCAAGATGCCAGATATCCCTCAAACATTGTAGAAGATGGTTATAAAATGTTTAAAAGCGTTTTGTCTGAATTAGATCCAAAAAATTCTGCAATTTCTTTATCTGGTGGCTTGGAACCATTAACAAATCCAAAACTTGGAGATATAGTTGAATTTGCATCAGAACATGGTTTAAAAGTACCACTGATAACCAATGGTCATTCTTTGACAGAAAAAATCATATTAAAAAATAAAGGTTTAGTAAAGTTAGATTCAATTAGAATATCATTATACGGTGTTGATGAAAGATCTTATGAATTTATAACTACATTAAAAAATTCTTATAAAACAGTTAAAAAAAATTGTATTAATTTTCTAAAATTTAGAAATGATGTTAATCCAAAAATTAAATTTGGTATAAATTACATCATTTTAAAAGAGAATATTAACGACTTACCAAAACTAACAGAATTTATTTCAGAAGTTAATTCAGCTGTGAACAATGGTCCTGGTATAGATTTTTTGTCCTTAAGAGATGATTTTGATACTGTAACAGGAATCTCAGATAAATCTGACTCTAAGAAAAAATATCATTTAGGGGGCTTGCTTAATTATGAAGATAGACAAAAATTAATGTATATATTTAATGAATTGGAAAGAGACAGTGAAATAAAAAAAATTCATGTTGATTATGGTTACGCGCTATATGCTATAAAAAATGGTTTAGCCGAAACTACCTTAAAAAAAATTACTGATAAAGAAATGAGAAAATACGCTCATACTCAAATGTCTGTATGTGTTGATCTATTTGGTGATGTTTTTTTATATAGAGAGGCAGGTTTTTTAGATAGACCAGGTAATAAAAAATTTATAATAGGAAGGGTGAATAAAAATAATTCATTAAAAAATATAATTGAAAATTTTTTATATAATAGCAATGGATTAGAAAATGCCAGTAATGATATTCGTTTTATGGATCCATTTGACCACGTATTATCAAGTTTAATTAATCAAGCAGAGAATGATAAAAAATTTGGTATTCCCTTTGAATATGGTCCAGTAAAATTAAGAGTTGATCCAAAAAATATAAGCCTTGGAAACAGCTGGTATAAAGATGTCTAGACCAAACGTTGGTTTAATTGGAATTGGTAAATGGGGAAATATCCTTAAAGAAAAATTAAAAAAACACTCAAATTTAATATTTGCCGCAAATAGCAAAACTAATTACAAAAAAAAAATTAGAGAAGTTGATTGGATTTTTGTTGCAACACCCGATAAGACCCATTTTAAAATAATAAAGGAACTCTTGAAATATAATAAAAACATATTTTGTGAAAAACCATTAACATTAAGCTACAAACAGTCAAAAAAACTTTACAAATT
This sequence comes from uncultured Pelagibacteraceae bacterium, assembly GCA_902602575.1. Classification (GTDB taxonomy): domain Bacteria; phylum Pseudomonadota; class Alphaproteobacteria; order Pelagibacterales; family Pelagibacteraceae; genus Pelagibacter. The sequence continues at coordinate 1,934 of CACKRX010000011.1, forward strand.
GGCTAAAATCAAAAAAGTAAAATTATATGTAGATGATATTCAAACTTTTTATCAAAAAAAAATTATTTTTAAAAAGAACAATTTTATTGAAAGAAAAAAAAAAGGTATAGGTGATCCAAGAAATCTTTTGTATAGATTTGCCTATCACGATTTCTACTTTTTAGAAAATAAATTGAAAAACAAAATAAAATCGATCATAATAAAAGATGTTAAGAAAAATTTAAAATTTCAAATTAATTATTATAATAATTTATCTTTTAATTTTGATTATAGTCTTAATTCAGAAAAAAGAGTCCACAAAATTAATAACACTAATTTTACAACAAAACGTGATCTTTTGTCTTACATGATCTATAAAGTTCTTAAAAATAAAGTTAACTTTGAAAAAAATATGCGAATTAGTTTATTCTCTAATAGATTGATTGATAAGATTGCTAAAAAATTTTAAAATATAAATAATTAAGTTTTATGAAAGTATCATTACAAAAAAGTGTTATAATTTTTTTCTCAATTGTTTTTGCAATTTTGATTATTTTAACTCTAATACTATAAACATGGTAAACAAAGATTTTGAACAAATAAGTAAAGTTTCAGGCTTTATGCATCATAATGGTGGTTTAATGTTTAAGGAACTTTCTGAAAATGAATATGAGTTTAAAGCTACGATTAAGGAATTTCATTTAAATAAACGAGAAATTACCCATGGTGGTTTTATTTGTTCTTTAATCGATGCAGGTGCTGGAACTGCTGTGCATAAAGCTAGTAATAATCAATCATGTGTTACAATTTCATTAGATGTAAAATTTATTGCACCATCTAGACTAGGGGATGAGATATTAGGAAAAGTAAACATATTAAAGAAAACAAAGTCGATGTTATTTGTGAATTGTAATTTATATATAAACAAAAATATTATTGCATCAGCAACAGGCGTTTGGAAAGTAGTAAAAAAAATATGATTGGAATTTTAGGAGGGATGGGAACACAAGCTGGTTTGGATATTTGCAACAAAATAGCTATTTTGCATAGAGGAAAACAAGATCAACAATACCCGAAATTTTTATTATACAACAAGTCCGACACACCTAAGAGACCAGAAAACTTAAAAAAATATTATAATGTCCTTAAAGAATTAGTGAAAGGTTGCAAATTATTAGAAAAAAATAAATGTAAGTTTATTGTAATGCCTTGTAATACGGCGCATTTCTGGTACGAAGATCTAAAAAAAAAAGTGAAGATACCTATCTTAAGTATGCCCGAGGAAGTTTATAAGCATACAAAAAAAAACTGTAGGATTAACTCTCAAATTGGAATACTTGCTACGGAAGCTACCTTAAACACAAAAATTTATCATAAATATTTCAATAAAAAGTTTAAACTTTTATCACCACCTATAAAAATTCAAAAAAAAAATGTAAATAAAGCAATCAAATTTGTAAAAATGGGTAATGTTAGAAAAGCAGAAAAAATAATTAAGCCTGCGATTGATTATTTAATTAAGGTAAATTGTAAAAAAATAATCTTAGGGTGCACAGAATTACCTATAGCAATTTTTGCATTCAAATCTTTTAAAAAAGCAAAAAAATCAAAAATATTTATAGATCCAAATTTGATACTGGCAAACACTTGTGTAAATAAATATAAAGCTGCATAATTAGATCAAATATGTTAATATCGAAAAAAAATTAAAAATGAGAACTTTTACCTAAATGATTCGGACTTGTTTTAGACTATTTTTGTTCTTTAATGATAACAACATATAGTAGTAAAAAAATTTAACACACCAAAAGTTGAAATGACGAAAAATAAAATAACTGCTGTTCTCGGACCTACCAATACTGGAAAAACCTTTCTGGCTATTGAAACTATGTTATCTTTTAGCTCCGGAATGATGGGTTTTCCTTTAAGGCTTTTAGCTAGGGAAGTATATGACAAAGTTGTTAAAAAAACTGATCCAAATAAAGTTGCGTTAATCACAGGTGAAGAAAAGATAATACCTTCAAACGCTAAATATTATTTTTGCACTGTAGAGTCTATGCCTATAGAAAAAGATTTAGAATTCGTTGGAATAGACGAAATTCAAATGTGCTCTGACCATGAAAGAGGTCATATTTTCACTGACAGATTGCTGAACTTAAGAGGTGAAAAATTAACAATGTTTATGGGATCAAATTCAATGAAAAATATTATTGATAAATTAGATGGTGATATAGAATACATTGACAGAAAAAGACTATCTAAACTAAGTTATTCAGGTCATAAAAAAATCTCACGGATAGAAAGAAAAAGCGCAATAATTGCATTTTCTGCAGAAGAGGTTTATGCAATTGCAGAATTGATTAGACGTCAAAAGGGTGGAGCTGCAATTGTGATGGGTTCTTTAAGTCCCAAGACAAGAAATTCTCAAGTAAATTTATATCAATCTGGGGATGTTGACTACCTTGTTGCAACCGATGCAATTGGTATGGGAATAAACATGGATTTAAATAATGTTTTTTTTTCAAATATTAAAAAATTTGATGGTAAAAAAATAAGGAGACTTAGATTATCAGAAATAGCACAGATTGCAGGAAGAGCAGGTAGATATCTTAATGATGGTTCATTTGGTATTACAGGTGAGTGTGGTGAGATAAGTCCAGAGGAAATTGAATTACTTGAAACCCATAAAATTGACGACGTCAATACAATTTTTTGGAGGAATCCAAATTTAAATTTTAAAAATGGACAATCACTTATCAAGTCATTAGAAGAAAAGCCAAACAAACCTTGGCTTAAAAGAATTTCGGAGTGTGAGGACGAAAAAGTTTTAAAATACATTTTAAAAGATACTGAAAAATTACAAATTTATAATAATGAAAATGAATTAAAATTATTATGGGAATGTTGTCAAATTCCTGATTTTGTAAAAAAAACTTATGGAAATCATTTAGAAGTAATCGGAAAGGTATTTAATTTTTTAAGAGAAAAAACAGGAAAAATTTCAAATAAATACATGAAAGATCAACTTTCAATTTTAGATAAAATTGATGGAAATGTAGACTCTATATCAAATCGAATTGCAAATGTAAGAACATGGTCTTATGTTTCTAACAAAAACGGGTGGGTAGAGAATCAGGATTATTGGGTTAAAAGAACAAAATCTTTAGAAGATAAATTATCTGATAGACTGCATGAAGAGCTTACCAAAAGTTTTATTGATAAACGAGCTAGTGTACTAGCAAAAGGTTTAAAACAAGATATTTCTTTTGAGACAAAAATTGAAAATAACGAAAAGGTTTTGATCAACAATCAATTTATCGGAAATTTAAAAGGTCTTAAGCTTGAATTAGATTTTAAAATTGGTGATTTAGAAACTGATATTAAATCTTTAAAAAAGGCTGCAAGACAAAATGTAAGCCCAGAAATTTCAAAAAGAATTAATCAAATAATTGTTGGAAAACAAATTAAATTAAAAGAAGATAGAAAAATTTATTGGAATAATTTTCCAATAGCAATGCTAACTAAAGGTGCAGATTATCTATCTCCAGAGCTAATCTTAATTATAGATGACATTGTAGAAAATGATGAAAAATATAAACTTCACTCATTTTTGAAAAAATGGTTAGAAACAAAAATTATTCATGAACTAGATAGTTTATTAAAACTAAAAAGTATAGACGCAGTTAATCCCCAGATAAGAGCCTTATCTTATCAATTGTATGAAAATAACGGTGTAGTAAAAAGAGAGCAAGTTTTAGACATCATAAAAAATTTGAGCCAAGATGATAGAAAAACGCTAAGAAATTTAGGAGTAAAATTTGGAAGATATCATATATTTTTATTTAAACTTTTTAAACCGAATGTAGTATCCTTAAGAATTCTACTTTGGAAAAATTTCAATGGAGAGGATCTTAATCTTCTACCCCCTACTTTTGGATTAAATTTTGTAAATAACATTAAATATAAAAACAAAAAATTTATGCTTTTATGTGGATTTGAAAAATTTGATAATTTTTTTGTTAGAATAGATATTTTAGAAAGATTGTTTATTGAAATAATAAACTCTAATGAAAATAAATCTGACAAAATAAAACTACTACCTAAAATGTTAAATTTATTGGGTTGTAACAAAGAAAACTTTACTAAGATCATTAAATTAATGGGATACAAAGTTTTTGAGGAAAAAAATGAAACGTTCTTTAAATATAAACCTTTTAAAAAGATTAAAAAGAGTTTAGATTTAAAGATCAAAAAAGACAATCCCTTTGAGGCATTAAAACAACTAAATTTAAAATGATATTTAATTTTTTAAATAAGGATAAAGAAAAATCAAGCGCAAATTTAGAGTCTATTAACATTGCTTGTCTTTTGATTCACGCGGCCAAAATAGACGAAAATTACACGTCAGAGGAAAGAGAAATAATTAAGAGGACTATAAAAAAATTATACCCTGATGTAGAAAACCTGGATAAGATAATTACAAAAGCAGAGCAAAAAGAAAATGATTCTAATCATATTCAGGAATTTACTAGGGATGTAAAGTTTTTAAGCACAGAAAATAAAATCATAATTGTTGAAACTTTATGGAGAATAATATTATCAGATGGAAAATCAGATATTTATGAAAACAACCTTATGAGACGTTTAGCAGGCTTGCTTTATTTAGATGACAAGATAGTGGGTGAGACTAAAATTAAAGTACTAAATAATAAATAATGACTTACATAGTAAACGATAAGTGTATTAAATGTAAATTAATGGATTGTGTAGAAGTATGTCCAGTTGATTGTTTTTATGAAGGAAAAAATATGCTTGTAATTAAACCAGATGAGTGTATAGATTGTGGCGTTTGTGAACCTGAATGTCCAGTTGATGCTATTAAATCTGATACAGAAGATGGAAGTGAAAAATGGCTAGAGTTAAACAAAAAATACTCGGAAATTTGGCCAAATATTTCAGAAAAAAAGGATCCCCCAATAGATAACGAAAAGTATAAAAATGAAAAAAATAAATTTGAAAAGTATTTTAAAGAAAACCTTTAAAAAAAAGAGAAAAGTTTTGGTTAAAAAAAAAACTAAGCCAATAACCAAAAAAACCAAAGCAGTAAAAATAAAAAATAAAATAGGTAGGCCAAAATTAAAAAAAACAAAAAGTTCTCTAAAGGAAAAAGGTCAATTAAACTTAGCCAAAACAAAAAATAATGAAAACCTGCGTCTTACTAAGAGCCAAGATCAAAAACCAGAAATAGTTAAGATAAAAAAACAGGAAACAGAAAAAAAACAATTTAAACCAAAAGATTATATCGTCTACCCAAAACATGGCGTAGGGCAAGTTTTATCAGTTAGCTCTAAAACAGTTGGTGGTATAGATGTGCAATGTTATGATATAAAATTTGAAAAAGATAAAGCTATTGGATTGCTGCCAATAAATAAGCAATCTCACTTAAGACCTTTATCAACAATAAACCAAGTAAATAAATCTATCTCAATTTTAAAAGGTAAACCGAAAATTAAAAGATCAATGTGGAGTAGAAGAGCACAAGAATATGAACAAAAAATAACATCTGGAAAAATCTATGAATTAGCCGAGGTGGTAAGGGATTTAAATAAAGGTGACGATATTATGATTGATCAATCATACAGTGAAAGGCAGTTATTTGAAAAAGCTTATGAAAGAATTTTAACGGAATTTCAAATAATACTAAATCTATCTCTAGAGGATACACAAAAAAAGCTGGATAAAGCTTTGAAGAGAAATTTAGAGAAAAATCAGCAAAACTTGGAAAAAAAAGCACCTACTAATCCCCAACCAAGTGAAAATACTGAAGAACCAGAAAATTTAGAGAACGTTTCAGAGGAAGAGTAAAAAAAAACGCTTCTCACACAAACGTTATGAGAAGCGTTTTTAAAAAAGAAAACTTATCTTCTTCTTCTTCTTTTTTTTGCTTTTTTCTTAGCTTTTTTCTTAGCTTTTTTTCTTCGTTTAGCCATCTTTAGCTCCCTGTTGTTACGAATCTTTTTGATTCGTTATAAGTTAATTTTTAAATATTTTATATTGTTATGTCAAACATTTAATTAGTTATCAATTGTTTCATCAAAAAAGTAAAAAATTAAATTTATTTTTATAAATGTTAAATGTTAAAAAGAATAGTGTTTATGCGCATTATAATCAACTTTATTTGTTAATTTTAATAAAGTTTTTCTAAATCTTCTTTATATTTTTCTAAAATTTTTTTTCTTTTTAGTTTTAAAGTTGGTGTTAACATTCCATTTTCAATTGTAAATTCTTCATTTATAAGTTTAATTTTTTTTACTTTTTCTATTGTTTGCAAGTTTTTATTTAAATTTTCGATGTATAAATTAATTTCTGATCTATTTTTTTCATCATCGGTTACAATTAACGCAACTAAATATGTTTTTTTATCTCCATAAACAAAACTTTGTTTTATTTTTTCATTCAAACAAAGTAAATTTTCTATTTTGGATGGAGAAATGTTATCACCACCTAAATTTACAATGATTTCTTTTTTTCTATCAGTTATTTTTAAATTTCCTTCTTTGGTAAACTCTCCTATATCACCTGTGTGCAACCATCCTTCTTTAATAACTTCATTGGTTTCATCTTTTTTATTCCAATATCCAAGCATAACGTTTTCCCCTTTTACTAATATTTCACCATCGTTTGAAATTTTAACTTCATTGGTTTTGAATGGAGGCCCTACGGTCTCAATTTGAATATTTCCTGGAACGTTACAGCTAACGACTGGAGAAGCTTCAGTCAATCCATATCCTTGTAATGTGGGTAATCCAATAGAATTAAGAAATTCTCCGATTTTTTGGTCAAGAGCACCACCACCTGAAACAAAAGCTTGTAACTCTCCGCCAAACTGTTTTTTGATCTTTTTCCTGACTAAAATTTCACATAAAAAATTAGATATCTTTTCACCAAAATTTAGGTTTTCTTTTTTAAGTTTTTTTGTGCCAAGTTTAAGGGTGCTGGTCATCAATTTTTTTTTAAGCCCCTCCAATTTAGAAAAATTTAAAGAAATTTTGTTATATAAATTTTGATAGAATCTTGGAACAGCGGTCATGATGGTTGGTTTCGCCACTGACATGTTAGGAATAAGTTTATCTAGGCTTTCAGCATAATAAACTTTTGCTCCCAGAGAAATTTGAACGAATTGAACAGTATGTTCATACGAATGTGAAAGAGGTAACCACGTCAAAAAAACTGGTTTTTTCTTTTTGACAATAGAAGCCAATATTTCTAAAGCTCCCTCGCAATTTGAAAGAATTCCACCATGACTTAACATAACTCCTTTTGGTTTACCTGTCGTACCAGAGGTATAGATTATACAAGCTAAGTCATTTCTTTTTATTTTATCATTATAACTTTTATTATTAAAATTTGTTTTTTTGAATATTTCTGAAAAGTTTTCAATTTGATTTGTAAATTCATCAATAGAAATTATCTTAATCTTGTCATTCAAAAATTTTTCTATTTTTTCATATTGTAATTTATTTGAAACTATGCAAACTTTTGGTACACAATCATTAATTATATATTCATAGTCTGAGTCTGAGTAAGTGGTAAATAATGGCACTGTTACACCCCCAGAATTCATTATTGCAATATCAGCAATTAACCATTGTGGTCTATTCTCAGACAATAATACGCATCTGTCTCCAGGGGCAATATAGTCTTGTAGAAAAGTTGTTAAACTTTTAATCTTTAATGTTACCTCATTCCAATTTAACGAGTAGTTTTTATCTTTTGAACTTAATCCAAATAAAAAAGGTGGACCTTTTTTGTTTTTAATTTCATCATATTTTTTGAAATAAAGTTCTACTAAACTATTTATGTTTTCTATTTTCATAAAATGGTGGGCAAAGAGAGAATCGAACTCTCACAGTATTGCTACTATTGGATTTTGAGTCCAACGCGTCTACCAGTTCCGCCATTCGCCCAATATTAATAATTTCATTTTTATAATTATAGTATAAAAATAAATCTAGTATGTTTAAAGAAATATATAAAAAATCAATTGAATTAGCAGGTCATAAAAGATCAAAATTTTTTCTAGGTTTTATCTCATTCATTGAAAGTTTTATATTTCCAATACCACCTGATGTTTTTATAATACCAATGACCATTGCCAAGAGAGCTGAGTGGATAAGAATTGCACTAATTGCTACCATTGGATCTGTTTTGGGAGCATGCCTTGGATATTTTATTGGTTACGTTTTTTTTAACGAGATTGGTGTAAAAATATTTGAATTATACGGTGTTGATAATATTAACTTTTTAAAAGAGAAAATGTCCTCAGAAGGCGGTGTAATAGCTTGGGTAACTTTGTTGGCTATTGCTGGTTTCACGCCCGTGCCATTTAAGTTATTAACTATTACAAGTGGATTTGTGCACTTCAATTTTTTCTATTTTGTTATTGTATCTTCATTAACAAGAGGTTCTAGATTTTTTTTAATAGCATTTTTAATTGGAAATTTTGGACCTGCTATGAAGAAAATAATTGAAAAAAAACTAGTAACAGTTTCAATATTAATATCTATTATTTTAGTAATAGTTGCTTACTTCGTATATAATTTCTTAATTAAGTTTACATCCTAGATGGTCTTAGAAAAAAAATTTAAGATATTTTATTTGTTTATTATATTACTGTGTGTAACTTCGATATTTTATGCATTTTTTGTAGAATATTTTTTGGGATATAAACCTTGTATTTTATGCAAGTATCAAAGAGTGCCTTATATATTAGGTTTGATAGTTGCGCTTTTTGGTTTTGTAAAACCTTCAAACAAAAGAGTAATTTTTTATATATTTTTAATCTTTTTAATAAGTATGACATTATCTGGATACCATGTTGGTATTGAACAAGAATTATACCAGTCAATTTTTAATTGCTCGGACGATAATTTGAGTATTTTGGAAGAGGGTAAATTGCTTGAAAGTTTAAATGTAATAAATCCTGACTGTAGAAACGTAAATTTTGCTGTATTTGGAGTATCCCTTGCGACTATAAATTTTGTATTATCGTTTGTAATTTCCTCAGTTTCTTATTATTTGTATTCCTATGCAAAAAACTAATAAACAAAAACTAGAAGAATTCATCAGGGTTGATCACGCTGGCGAAAGAGGAGCAATCAAAATCTACGAAGGTCAGCTATTAGCATTAAATACGATAATTAAAAATGAGACGTTAAAAAAAAAGATTGAAGACATGAAAAAACACGAAGATGAACACTGCTCTTTTTTCGAAAATGAGATAAAAAAAAGAAATATAAGTCCAACTAAATTTTTGCCTTTATGGGACCTTTTAGGATTAGGTCTTGGATTTGGAAGTACAATATTAGGAAAAAAGGCTGCCATGCTTTGTACTGCTTCTGTAGAGGAAGTAATTGACGAGCATTATTTAAACCAAATCAACCAAATAAAAGATGATGAAAAGAAATTAAGGGAAAAAATTAAAAAATTCAGACAAGATGAAATCGATCATAAAGATATTGCATATGAAGAAGGTGCCACAAAAAAAGGTTTGTACTCTGTTATGGACAAAGTAATAAAAACTGGATCAAGAATAGCAATCAATATTTCTGAAAAAATCTAATTTAAGGCTCTAATTCTACATCCCAATATAAATAATCCATCCAACTTTTATGAAGGAAGTTCGGGGGGAAATTCTTTCCATTTCTATGGAGATCCTCTGTTGATGGTTGATATGGCATTATATTTAAAGTCATACCCGATTTTGAAAGTAACCTTCCACCTTTTTTTACATTACACGATGAACAAGCGGTCACTACATTATCCCAATTAGTTTTTCCTCCTTTTGATCTAGGTAATAAATGATCAAATGTTAACTCTTTTTTGCTTCCACAATACTGACAAGAAAATTTGTCTCTTAAAAAAACATTGAATCTTGTGAAATTTGGATTAGACATTGGTTTGATATAACTTTTCAATGCAATCACACTTGGTAATTTCATGCTAAATGAGGGGCTTCTTATTACTCTGTCGTAATAACTTACTATAGAGACTCTATTTAAAAAAACTGATTTAATGGAATCTTGCCAACTCCACAATGATAATGGATAATAGCTTAGTGGTCTATAGTCTGCGTTTAAAACGAGGGCAGGACACTTTTCTAGAGACATGTTATCACTATTTAACATCATAAATTTTATTAAGTTAACCTAAAAAAAAATTTAATTCAATGGGTCAATTAAGATTATTAAGATTTTATATTAAATATTTTTTTTAAAAAAATAAGCCCAGTACTAGACGCTTCTACAGGTATATTGTGACCACAACCTTTTATCATTTTTGTAATTATATTAATTTTATTTCTCTCAAAAAAATCTTTGGCTTCTAACAAATTCACTGGCGGTACTATTTCATCTTGATCTCCATGAATTAATAATGTAGAAGGTTTTGAAAAAATTCTTTTATCTAAATCAATTTTATTTATTATCTTTCCTGAAAAACCAAGAATTCCAGCAAATTTCTCTTTCTCGGATAGTCCCGTGTTTATGGACATCATACAGCCTTGACTGAAACCAGATAAACAAATATTTGAATTAAGCAAATTAAATTTATTTTTAATCTCTACTATAAATTTTTTTAATATATCCTCAGCTTCTAATGCTCTTTTAGTTATATATTCTTCATCTTCAGAGTTTAAATCAAACCATTGATAACCCGTGGGATTTATAGAACACGTTTCTGGCCCATCGGGACAAATAAAAATAGTATTTGGTAAAAATCTTTTCCAATTAATTGTTACGGGAGCTATATCATTGCCATCACCGCCATAACCATGTAGCAAAATTACGGCATTTTTGATGTTTTTATCTTCAGGCTTGATAATTTTAGCGTTTAGGCAAAATGTCATTTATATAAATATTTTAATTTTTTTTTTTCAAATATGTAATACATATAATTTATGATTACAGAAATATTTGTCAAAGTCAGCGCAGTAATACTTTTAGTATCAGTCGCTGTGGTACTAATATTAGGAATAGGAACTTTATTTAAAGGTGGGGACGCAAGTAAGAAATACTCCAATAAACTTATGCAATTAAGGGTTCTGTTGCAGTTCGTTGCCATAATAGTATTAGTTTGTTTAGCATATTTTTTTAAAGATTAATCGTAATTTAAAAGCCAGTTCACAAATTTAGGATCTTCAAAATCTATAGACCCGATAATTTTTGCAAACTCATAACCATCTTTATTTATCAGAATTGATGTTGGAATACCTCGTAAGGAAAATTTTTTTGCTAGTTTTACATCTGAGTCATAAAATATTTCAAAAGAATTAATTTTCACATCTGAAAAGAACTTTTTGATAGAATTTTTATCTTCCTGGCCAATATTGATTGGTAAAATTTTAAGATTATTAAAACTTGGGTTTTTCTGAAGATTTTGCAAAGATGGCATTTCTTCTTTGCATGGTTCGCACCACGTAGCCCAAAAATTCAAAATTAGTAATTTGTTTTTAAATTCAGACAATGAAACAGTCTTATCATCTTCATTTTTGAATGATATTTCACTAATTTTTTTTTGATCATTGTAAATAACTAAATTTTTTAAACCATCTAATTCTTTTGAATTAAGTACATTTGGGATAAAAAATACTAATAATACGATAAGGAACTTTAAAGTTAATAATTTCATATAAAGTAGTATAGTTACATATCATGAGTCAAAATAAAAACAATAATACAGTTTGGAACACTAGGATTAAAAAAAAGACTTCAACTTTTTTTAAAAAAGTTGGTTCTTCAATTGAAGTAGATAAAAGATTATATAAAGAAGATATATTAGCATCTGCCTCGCATGCAGAAATGTTATACAAGCAAAAGATTATAAATATTAAGATTAAGGATAAAATTTTGTGGGGATTGAAAAGAATTCAAAATGAAATTGAGAAAAAAAACTTTAAGTTTGATGAAAATTTAGAAGACATTCATATGAATATAGAGAATAGACTTTTTGAACTTATTGGTAATGATGCTGGTTATTTACATTCAGCAAGGTCTAGAAATGACCAAGTAGTTACTGATTTAAAACTATGGTTAAAAAAATCCACTATAGAAATTGATAGTTTGTTATTAAAACTAATAAAATCTTTGATCAAAATTTCAGAGAAAAATATATTTTCTATCATGCCAGGTTTTACTCATCTAAAAAATGCTCAACCAATTTCTTTAGCGCATTATTTTTTATCAAATGTTGAAATGTTCAAAAGAGATAGATTTAGATTTTCTTCTAACATGAAAAGTTTGAATCAAAATCCTTTAGGGGCCGGTGCTTTTTCTGGAACATCTTTCAACATTGATAGATGGTATACCACTAAGAAACTAAAATTTGAGGAACCAACAAATAACTCTTTAGATACAGTATCTGATAGAGATTTTGTTTTAGATTTTTTGTATAGTTCCTCTATATGCTCAATGCATATATCAAGAATTGCTGAGGAATTAATTATTTGGAATTCAGATCAATTTAAATTTATCAGCCTAAAAGATAATATTGTAACAGGCTCATCGATAATGCCACAAAAAAAGAATCCTGATACTTTGGAGTTTTTAAGAGGAAAAACTGGATCGATATTTGGAAATCTTTTTTCGATGTTAACAATTGTGAAAGGTTTACCAATATCTTATTTTAAAGACTTACAAGATGATAAAGATCTAGTTTTCAGATCTTTTGATAACTTGAAAAATTGTTTAATAATTTTTGATGAAGTAATAAATGGAGTAATTGTGAACAAGAAAGCAATGTTTGATGCTGCTAAAATAGGATTTACAACAGCAACTGATTTTGCTGATGCATTAGTTAAAAACATGAATTTTTCTTTTAGGGAAGCATATTTGTTAACAGCAAAAGTTGTCAATTTTGCTGAAAAGAAAAATTTGGCTTTAAATGAAATTGGACATGAAGATTTGAAGAAGATTGTTCCAAAAATAAGTCCTGATGTGATGAAAAATCTGGATTTAAAAAACTCTGTAAATTCAAAAAAATCATTTGGTGGAACTTCTTTTGAAAACATAAAGAAAATGATAAGAAAACATAAAAAGGAGATAAAATGAAAAATATTTTTATTATTGTTGTTTTAAGTTTTTTATTAATTTCCTGTGGAAAAAAAGCAGATCCTGAATACAAAGGTTCAATTGGTACAAATAGTTTAATTCAAACATCGTAATGAATTATAAAAATAGTAAATTTTATGTTGAGAATATTTCTATAGGGAAATTAACTCGATCATTTCAAACTCCTTTTTATTGTTATTCAAAATCAAGGCTAAATCAAAATATAAAAAACTTTAATAAAAACTTTGAAAAAACAAAGCCATTAATATGCTTTTCTGTAAAATCTAATTCGAATTCAAAATTATTAAAGATAATAAAAGACAATGGATTGGGCGCTGATGTTGTCTCAATAGGTGAGCTCCAAAAAGTTTTAAAAGTAGGTTTCAAACCAAATAAAATTGTGTTTTCAGGAGTTGGGAAAACTACAAATGAACTAGATTACGCGATTAAAAAGAAAATTTTATTGATAAACGTTGAGTCTGAGAGTGAACTAAAAAATATTATCAATTTATCTAAAAACAAAAAAACTATAGTAAATGTAGGTATAAGATTAAACCCAAATGTTAACGCTCAAACTATAGGAAAAATTTCAACTGGCAGAATGCAAGATAAATTTGGATTAACTTTTAAAGATGCAATCAAAATTATCGATAAATATAAAAATTCAAATTCAATTAGATTTAAATGTCTAAGTGTTCACATTGGTAGCCAAATTTTAAGTAATGTGCCATATCAAAAAATGATACGCGTTGTAAATAATTTTCTAGAAAAAGTTTCAGTAAATTTTGAATATGTGGATTTTGGTGGTGGGATGGGTATTGACTATAGTTCAAACAAAAAAACTTTTGATTTTAAAAAGCTTGCTTTGGAAATTAATAAATTTTCAAAAAGGAATGAATGTAAAATTATTCTTGAACCAGGAAGATCTATAATAGGGGATACTGCTGTACTTATTTCTAAGGTTATCTATATAAAAGAAAGTCCAACCAAAGATTTTATTATTATAGATGCTGGCATGAACGATCTAATTAGGCCAGCTTTATACAATGCAAAACATTTGATTATTCCTGCAATTAAATCGAGTAAAAAAAGTAAAAAAGAATATGATTTTGTTGGCCCAATTTGTGAAACTTCAGATAGGTTTTTGAAAATGAAAAAATTTCAAAAATTGAATGAAGGAGATATTGTTATTCTAAAAGATGTAGGAGCATATGGTTATGTATTGTCATCAAATTACAATGTACGACCAATGCCAAAAGAAGTTTTAGTTGATAAATCAAAAACTCAAATCATTAGTAAAAGGCAGTCCATTAAAGATCTTATTTAAATGATAAGAAATATAATATTTTTCCTTTTTTTTTATCTAGGGATTATCTTAATTTCAATTTTATTTATTCCGACACTTTTATTTCCAAAAAAAGGTGTTCAGTTCGGAGGTCGTTTAATGGGTATTTGGACTGGCATTTGCCTTAAACTTTTTTTAAATGTAAATATCACAGTTAAAGGTCTAGAAAATATTCCTAAAGATAAAAAGTATTTTGTTGTTTGTTCTCATCAGTCCATGTTTGAAACATTTTATTTACAAACGATTTTCAATTCATCTGTTTTTATTCTTAAAAAAGAACTGATGAAAATTCCTTTGTTTGGGTCTTATCTAAAGAAGATGGGGTGCATATCTGTTGATAGGGATAAAATCTCTAAGGAAAATCTAGGTTTCATAGGATTAGTTGAAAAAGTTTTAAATGATAAAAGAAACACACTTATAATGTTTCCTCAAGGCACAAGGAAAGATTACAAAGACAGGTCAAAGTTTAAAAAAGGATTTGCGAGAATTTACAATAGCTTCCAGATTAATTGTCTTCCTATTGCGATTAATTCAGGAAAAACATGGCCAAAGTCCTCTTTTTTAAAAAGTAAACAAAATATAACAGTTTCTATATTAAAATCCCTCGAACCTGGTCTAGAACTAGAACAATTCTCTACCGATGTTGAAAATTTAATTTATAAAGAATTAGATTTAATAAATTAAAATTTAACCTTTCATTGGCATTATAACAAAAATACTATCAAAATCACTAGGATCTTTTATTAATGCTGGTGATGCAGTATCATTAAAAAAAATTTCAATTTTTTCACCTTCTAACTCACTAGCAACATCTATCAAATATTTAGAATTGAAGGTTATATCTAAGTCATGTTCAAATTTCACAGAAACGCTCTCATTTCCATCACCACTATGAGTATTATTGACTGATAGATCAAGTTTATCTTTTGATAATTTAATTTTTACCCCATCCTTTTTG
>CACKRX010000012.1 GCA_902602575.1 uncultured Pelagibacteraceae bacterium
TTTCTGACATGGTTGTAGACACGTATTTAAGTGCTGAGCCCCAATCAAGAGTAGCTTGTGAGACTTTAACAACAACTAATAAGGTAGTGCTTGCAGGTGAAGTTAGAGGTCCAGAAATTAAAAAAAATGATTTGATAGAAAAGGTAAGACACTGCATTAAAGATATTGGATATGATCAGGATGGTTTTACATGGAAAGAAGCAACTAAAATTGAAAGCCATCTTCACTCTCAGTCAGCAGACATAGCAATGGGCGTTGATTCATCTGGCAACAAAGATGAGGGAGCTGGGGATCAAGGGATTATGTTTGGCTATGCATGTAATGAAACAGACGTTTTAATGCCTGCGCCTATTCATTATTCTCACAAGATTTTAAGATTGATGGCTGCAGATAGAAAATCTGGAAAATTAAAAAATATTGAGCCAGACTCTAAAAGCCAGATAACCATTGAATATAAAGATGGCAAACCTGCAAACGTAAAATCTGTAGTTATATCTACTCAACATTCCGCAGATGTTGATCAAAATCAGGTTAGAAAATTGGTAATGCCATATATTGAAAAATCTATACCAAAAAATCTTCTAAATAATTTAGATGAAAAAGAAATTTATATTAATCCAACAGGAAATTTCGTTATTGGTGGACCTGATGGAGATAGCGGTCTTACTGGTAGAAAGATTATCGTTGATACCTATGGTGGTGCCGCACCACACGGTGGAGGAGCTTTTTCAGGTAAAGACCCAACAAAAGTTGATCGATCAGCTGCCTATGCTTCAAGATATTTAGCTAAAAATGTTGTTGCTTCAAAAATTGCTGACAAGTGTTTAATACAACTTGCCTATGCTATTGGAGTATCAAAACCATTATCTATCTATGTTGATTTATTCGATAATGATGAGGAGAAAAACAAACACGTAGAAAAGTTGATAAGTGAAAATTTTGATCTAAGCCCTCGGGGTATAAGGGAAATGCTCGGTTTGAATAAACCAATTTATGAAAAATCAGCTGCGTACGGTCATTTTGGAAGAGAACCAGAAGGAGATGGCTCTTTTTCTTGGGAAAAAACTGATAAAAAATCGACATTTACTAAGTAAAAAGTTGAAAAAGTAGATAAAAATAACTATATATCTTTTAAATTATTGAATTTAAAAAATGGGCTTCGGCCCATTTTTTTTTGGAAAAGAATGTTAAATAAAAGAGCAGATAAATTAGAGTTACTAAGAATAGCCGAGGCGGTAGCACTGGAAAAATCTATTGATAAAGAATTGATTATCAATTCGATGGAAACGGGAATTGCTAAAGCAGCTAAATCTAAGTTTGGAAATGAAAATGAAATAAAAGTCTCAATCAACAGAGACAGTGGAGAAATTGAACTTTTTAGAAAATTGATAGTTGTTGAAGTTACAGAAAATACCAATACGGAAATAAGCCTTAAAGATGCAGAAAAATATGGTGAAAAAAAAATTGGAGATGAGGTGTTACAACCTCTCCCGTCTTTTGATTTTGGAAGAATAGCTGCACAAACTGCAAAACAGGTAATTAGTTTTAATGTTAGGGAAGCCGAGAGAGAAAGACAATATAATGATTTTATAGATAAAAAAGATACTATATTAAGTGGTATTGTTAAAAGACTAGAATTTGGAAATGTTATTGTAGATTTAGGTAGAACAGAGGCAATAATTCAAAAAAATGAGATGATTCCAAGAGAGAATATCAAAGCTGGTGATAGGGTGAAAGCTTATTGTTATGATGTAAGACGAGAACAGAGAGGACAACAAATTTTCCTATCAAGGGCACACGCAAAATTTATGGAAAAATTATTTATCCAAGAAGTACCAGAGATATATGACGGTCTTATAGAAATTAAATCATCTGCAAGAGATCCGGGTAGTCGGGCTAAAATTTGTGTACAGGCTGTAGACACATCGCTTGATCCAGTAGGCGCTTGCGTTGGTATGAGAGGAAGCAGAGTTCAAGCGGTTGTAAATGAATTGCAAGGTGAGAAAATTGATATTGTAAATTGGTCTGAGGATCCAGCCTTAGTAGTTTCAAATGCTCTATCACCTGCCGAGGTTCAGAAAGTAATTGTTGATTCAGAACAAAAAAAGATGGATGTAATTTTAACTGAAGAAAATTTAAGTAAAGCTATTGGTAGAAGGGGACAAAATGTAAGACTTGCAACTAAACTTTTAAATTACGAAATTAACATAATGACAGACAAAGAAGAATCAGAGAGAAGACAAGTAGAATTTAAAGATAGAACAGATACTTTGATGAAAAATCTAGAGGTGGATGAAACATTAGGACAATTACTTGTAGCTGAAGGCTTTTCAACAATTGAAGAAATCAAAGATAGTGAAATTGATAATTTAACTAAAATAGAAGGTATCGAGGATGAGACAGCCAAAGAATTAGTTCAAAGAGCAAAAGAATTTTACCAAAAAGATCAAGAGGAGATACAACAAAAGATTAAAGACTTAGGTATTCAATTAGATTTAAAAGAGCATAAAGGACTTACACCAGGTATGCTTTTAACTCTTGGCGAGCAAAAAATCTTATCTTTAACCGACTTTGCGGATTTAGCTTCTGATGAATTGATAGGTGGTTTTGATATAATTAAAGGCGAAAGAATTAAAATTAAAGGTTATTTAGAGGATTTTGCTCTTTCAAGAAAAGAGGCTGATGATTTAATAATGACTGCCAGAGATAAAGTTTATAAAGACTAGAAATGAGAAAAAATGGAAACAAAAAAAACAAAATTAACCATATCAGGAAAACCCAAAAAAAATTTTTATGATAATCAGGGATTAACAAACAATAAAAAAAAACAAAAGTTTGTTACCGAGAAAAAATTCTCTAAACCATTTAACAAAAGTAGTTCTGGATATTCAAAATTTCCAAAAAAAACTTTTTCTGGTAAACCATCTTTTCAACCTAAAACAGGGAAATCACCTTTCCCTTCAAAAATAAGTGATTATGAAAGAAGAAAACTTGCTGAACAAAGAGCAACTAAAAAAATCAAAGGCGATGCTAAAGATAAAGATAGTAAATAAATAGTTTTTTTTCATTGTCTCTCCCTTATTTTTAATAAAAAAATGAACGTAATATAAAAAATAAGAAAATAAAAGAAAATCTTATTTCCAAATGAGCTAAAGATTGTTTTTGATCCTTTTTTATAAGTGTCAATTTCAATTACTCCCTTTTGAGTTGATTCAATCTTTTTAATAATTTGTCCTTTACTATCAATGTATGCTGAAATTCCATTGTTAGCAGATCTGATTATATTTTTCCCTTCCTCAATGGATCTAAAGACAGAATGAAAAAAATGTTGATCTATACCAATTGAGTCTCCAAACCATCCGTCTTCTGAAATATTTACGATAAAATCATAATTTTCAGAATTATTAAAAAGATTTCCTGAATAAATAATTTCATAACATATTAGAGGAAGAAATCTTTTATCGTACACATTTATTAAATCTCTCTCACTTGCAGAACTGAAAGATTGGTACCCTTGTGTAATTTTTTTAAAACCATAATTTTTAAAAAAATTTTCAAAGGGCAAATACTCACCAAAAGGAACAAGTTTATTCTTATCATAAATACTTATCAATTTTAAATCGTTATCGAGTAAAGCCATTGAATTGAAAATTTCTGTTTCTTTATACCTAGTGATACCAACTATAATTTTATGATTATCCTGAAAATAATTTTTAAATACTGAAGAATAATCTTGAATTTCATTTAGATTAATTGATGGCAATATTCCCTCAGGATATATGTAAACTACATCCTTATTGTCTGTATTTCCTAGTTCTATTAAGTCTTTTATAACTAAAGAAGAATCTGTCCCATCAAAAAATCTTTTTAGATCAATTTTAGGTGAAATAATTTTTATTGTAAAATTCATTGATGAATTTGGTGTGTTATTGTGTTTTTTTAAAACTATGTTACCAAAAATTAGATTTGATATTATCAAAGTTACTGCTAATAAAACTGTTAATATTTTTTCTTTACGTGTCTGTTCAAATAAAATAACTGCTGGGATTAAAAAAAAAGTTATAACTATTAAATTAAAAGAATATGTTCCAATGTATGATAAGATTTGTATAAATTGATCAATTTCAACTAAACTAAAAGAAATTAAGTTCCAAGGAAATCCTCCAAGCACATGACCCCTTAAATATTCTATAAATGAAAATATTAAGGCAAATAAAAAAATGCTCTCAATTTTTTTTTTTGGCTTGAAATAGAAAAAGATTAAAAAAGATATCCCATAAAAAATACCAAGAAAAAGAGGAATTATTGTAATTGCAAAAGGAATTAAAGGCTTGAACATCTCTTCAACAGTTAATGAGTTTCCAATCCAATAAAGATTTGAAAAAAAATATGCAAAACCAAATACCCATCCGTAAAGAAAAGATGTAAAGCCCTTTTTTATTTCCAAATTTAGATAAAATAAAAGTAAACACGGAAAAGAAACAAAATTAAGATAAAAAAAGTTATATGGTGGTAAACTTAATGTTGAAATTAATCCACAAATAAATGGTGCTAAATAAAAAATAAAATTCTTAGAATAATTTCTTGTCAAATTTAATTTACTCGTTTTAAAATATCTTGCTCTTTTCTTAACATTTGTTTGTAATCTTTTTGTTTGACATGATTATAACCAAGTAAATGCAGAAGGCCGTGTATCCACATTTTATCAAATTCAATATTAAAATTTTTTTTTTTTGATCTTAAATTTATAATTTCATAACAAATAGCTATATCTCCTTTGTAATTTTTATTAAAAAGACTTTTAATAGGAAAAGACAAAACATCGGTTTCTTTATTCTTTTTTCGAAACCTTTTATTAAGTTTTTTTATGGTTGTTTTGTTTGTTAATAACAAAGTGAAATGGTAATTTTTTTTTTTAAATGATTTTACGGAGGAAAGTTTTTTTATTTTTTTTTTAAAGTAAAGGCTTGGATTTTTAATTTTTGTTTTCCATTTTGGGGAATCAACAACTATTTCAGCTTTAATCATTAATCTTTATTTTGATCAGAATAAGCTTTTACTATTTTTGAAACCAATGGATGTCTAACAACATCAGTGTGGTCAAAATCTACAACTGAAATCTCGTTAAGATGTCCAAGAAGCTTTTTTGATCTATTTAATCCTGACAGAGATTTATTTGGCAGGTCAATTTGTGACGGATCTCCATTAATTACAATTTTAGAATTTTCACCAATCCTAGTTAAAAACATTTTAATTTGTGTATCAGTTGCATTTTGAGCTTCATCTAAAATTGCAAAAGAATTTTTTAATGTTCTTCCCCTCATAAATGCTAGTGGAGCTATTTCGATATCACCAATTTCAATTCTTTTTTGGATCTTTTCAAAGTCTAACAAATCATAAAGAGAGTCGTATAGTGGTCTTAAGTAAGGATCAACCTTTTCTCTCATATCTCCTGGCAAAAAACCTAATCTTTCACCAGCCTCAACCGCTGGTCTTGATAAAATTATTCTTTCAATTTTTTTATCGAGTAACATAGTAAGAGCAACAGCTACCGCTAGAAAAGTTTTTCCAGTTCCTGCGGGTCCGCAAGAGATAATAATATCACTTTCTCTCAGTGCTCTTACGTAACTTTTTTGTTTTTCTGATCTTGGTATAACCGACTTTTTGGGTGTTTTAATTATGTATTCAATTTTTTTATCTGTTTTTTCACTTATCATAAATTTATTTATTGATGAAATTATATCTTTTTTTTCAATCGATCCATTTAAAATTAACTGATCTGTTAGAAAAATTATAGCATTTTTAATTAATTCATTTTTAGTGTTAGAACTTTTGACTAATATCGAGTTTCCCCTTGAATAAATTTTTGTCTCTGTAATTTTTTCTAGTTCTTTTAAATTATTGTTAAATTCGCCTACTACGCCCATTAAAATTTCGTTGTTATTAAATATAATGCTCAGGGTGTCGTTGTCAGAATAAACAAATTTGAGATCTTTATTTAATTTATTTAACAAAGGATTATTCAAGATTAAGCAGCCTTCATATCTGAGTTTGAATCTATTTTGCCAAATAAATTGTTTTGGTTTACTTTATCAATCTTTATTTTTACAATTTGTCCTACAAGCTTTTTGTTTCCATCGAATATCACTCCATTGAAATACTCATTCCTTCCAAAATACATCTGATTTTTTTTCATTTTATTTTCAACAAGTACTTCGATTTTTTTTCCTAAAAAGGACTCATTGTGCTTTAATTGATATTGGAAAAGAATTTTTTGAACTTTTATAAGTCTATCTTTTGCAACTTCGTGATCAATTAAATCTAAATTAGATGCAGGCGTTCCAGGTCTGGGACTAAATAAAAATGAATAAGAATTTATAAATTTTATTTTATTTAAAAAATTTAATGTATCTCTAAAATCTTCATCAGTTTCTCCTGGATAACCAATGATGAAATCACTTGAAAATTCAATTTTAGAATTTATCTTTTTCAATTTTTCATAGATCTCAAAATATTTTTCTACTTTGTGGCTCCTGTTCATTAATTTTAAAATTTTGTTTGAGCCACTCTGAATTGGTAAATGAACAAATGGTTGTAGTTTTTTTGAGTTTGAATAACAGTCAATTAAATCATCACTCATGTCTTTTGGATGAGATGTTGTATACCTAATTCTCTTAATTTCTTTAAATTTTTCTAACTCATTTATTAAATCTGATAATCTATATTTTTTTGTTTTACCCTTAAATGAATATGCATTTACATTTTGTCCAAGTAAAATTATTTCTTTTGATCCACTTTTAACTAAGTCTTGAGCCTCTAAAATGATTTTTTCAAAAGATCTTGAGTATTCAGGACCGCGTGTATAAGGAACTACACAAAAACTACAAAACTTATCGCATCCTTCTTGAATTGTTAGAAATGATGAAACTTTACTAGATGTGTTCTTTATCTTGTCTAAATAATCAAACTTATCTTTTGTCTCAAATTCTGTAAGTTCTTTTTGATCCTTTTTATAATTTGAAATTAGTGAATTAATTTGGTGATAAGATTGAGGTCCTATAACTATATCAATATAAGGCTCCCTTTTAAGCATTTCCTCATTTTCTGCTTGAGCAACACATCCTGCAACAATAAACAGTGGTTTTTTTTTATTTCTAAAAATTTTTTTTACTCTGCCAACTTCATGATAAACTTTTTCTTTTGCTTTGTCTCTTATATGACATGTGTTAATTAGATAACAATCTGCTTCAGATTGATTGGATGTTTTTAAAAAACCGATTTTTTTTACAGTATCAAAAATCCTATTGGAGTCGTATTCATTCATTTGACACCCAAAAGTTTTAATAAATATTTTTTTTACCATTAATGGAGTTATTTTTTTATACAATAAAGTTCAAGCTTTGAGTCTACAAGTTTATAACCATGTTTCTCAGCTATTCTCTTTTGAATTTTTTCAATTTCTTGATCTGTAAATTCTATAATATTTCCAGATTTTATATCTATTAAGTGATTGTGATCATCATTTAATTCATATCTTGCTTTTCCATCTTTAAAATCGTGTTTCATTAATATACCAGACTCTTCAAAAAGTTTTACAGTTCTATAAACAGTTGCAATACTTATTTTAGGATCTATGTTTGAAACTCTCTTATAAAGTTCATCTACATCGGGGTGATCAGCCTCTCCGTATGTCTTTTTTGACTCAGAAATTACTCTTGCAATTGTCCTTCTTTGATCAGTTAGTTTAACACCATTTGAAATACATTTTTTCTCAATTGAATCTGTCATGTTTTATTTTAACTCAAATAAAGTGGTTTAATCAAATTTTTTATCAATTTTTTTTGCCTAAATAATTGTAAAATTTTCTCATAATCTCCATCCATTACATCTTTATTGTTAAAACCGTAATAATTAAAACCATAAACAAGCTGTAAAGCCTTTATAATTGCCATAGAAGTTCTTATACTGGTGTATTTGCCTGGGCCTTGATTAATGAAAACATTCCTCACCTTCTCGAAAGAGTATTGTTTTTTTGATAAAAACTTCATTAATAAAACAGAAAATTTATCAAAATTTTTTCTACAGTTTTGGTACTCATTGGTATAAGTCTTGTTTTTAGATATGAGTTTAAATAAAATTTTATCACTTGCTGCATCTATAATTAAATCTACAATTTTATTTCTGTTCATTTTATTTCACTCAAATATATCATCGGAAGAAATGACACAATATAATCCAGATGATCAAGGTGTCTTATCAATAATGTATCACAGATTTGAAGAAAATAAATACCCATCCACTAACATCAGAATGAATATTTTTTTAGAACACATTGCTGCTATAAAAAATAATGGATTTGAGTTCTATGATCCAAAGTTATTTAACGAACAATTTGATAAACCAAAAGAAAACAAAAAGATATTATTAACTATCGACGATGCTTTTTTATCTTTTTATGAAAATGCCTGGCCAATTTTAAAGAAAAATGAAATTCCTTTTATTCTTTTTGTTTCTACAGAACCAATTGGAAAAAAAGGTTATATGACCTGGGAGCAGATCAAAGAAATTGAAAAAGAAAAATTTGCATTTATAGGTAATCATTCACACACTCACGAATATCTTATAAATTTTTCATTTGCCGACTTTAAAAATGATATAAAGAAATCGATTAAAATTTTTAATGCAAATTTAGGATACAACCCAATCTTTTTCTCATACCCTTTTGGGGAATATTCTTTGGACCAAAAAAATTTTATAAAAAAAAATTTTGATTATGCGTTTGGACAACATTCAGGGGTAATTGACAGCACTAAGGATAAATATGAATTACCAAGGTTTCCTATTAATGAGAATTATGGAAAAATGGAAAGGTTTAACTCCATAATCAAATACTTACCCTTGCAGTATAAAGAATTCAAACCTGAAGATAAATATGTACTTGCAAAAAATAATCCTCCATTGGTTGAAATTAAATTTTTTGATAATCAAATAAACATAAAAAATATAAATTGTTTTTCAAATGAAGGTGACAATTGGGGAAATCCAAATATTTCAGTAGATGAGAATAATTTGATGAAAATTTCATTTAGAGAAAAATTTACTTTTAGACGAGGTAGGTTAAATTGCTCTTTAAGTGAAAATGGTAAATGGAAGTGGTTTGGTCACCAATTTACAATTCAAATTCCTAAATAATATTTTTATACTTTACGCTAAGAGGAAGTAGTTTAACTTCATCAAAATCTTTTAATTGATTTTGTTGGATAATTTGTTTTAACACTTTTGTATATTCAGTTCCTGTTTGAGCATAATTATCTAAATATTCTGCAAGTTTAAGACTATCTAATTCTTTATTATCATCTCTTAATTGCGCTCTTATAAATCTAAATTTCTTATAACTTGAATGAGTATTTAAATTTCTTTGATAAGCTCTCACTGATGCTTTAAGCACACTAAACTTCATCACCTTGTAAGTTGCATTCGTATCAGCTCCAGCTGGTTTAATACCTTCTCCTGACCAGGTCCATTGACCAAATAACGCGTTACCCTCAATAGCAAATCTTGATGTTCCCCATCCAGTCTCTTTTGCTGCTTGGGCGATTGCTAGGGATACAGGTATTATATCCATTCTTACTTTTAAAGTTGCAAGATCTTTGTTTATAACACCATATTGCTTAAATTTTTTATTTAACCACTTAATTTCATCTTTTGAATTTTTGTTTTTATTTAAAATTGAAAACAGCTTTTTTCTATCAATAATAATCCTATTATTTTCCTCAAGAACTAATGGTAATATAATTTTTATAAATAAGCTTTTTCTTTTTCCAGAGCTCTCGATTGATTTCATTTCATTAGGTAGCAAAGATAGTCTTATGGGTTTAACTTTTTTAGTTCGTCTAACTTCAGATAAAGAATAGTTGGTATCTTTAAATAATTGCTCAATTGTGGAAGCACTTAATCGAACTGTATCCTCTGGTAATTCATCAAATTTAAACACATCCTCAAGTATGTTTGATAAATCTAGACCTTCATCAACTTTTTCTTTATCATCAATACTTTCTCCACTTAAAACTTTCTCAAAATCTGATTTTGAATCATTTATTTTAGAATCTTTATTATTTGCTATTTGATTATCAATATCGACTGACAATGGTATTATAAAAGAAAACATAACTATTAAAAAAGAAGCTATTCCGGTAAGATATAAAGACTTTAGCTCATCAAATCTAAAATTTACATTCGAAAAAGGTTTTCTTTTTATAACAATGCCTTGTTTCGATAAAATTCTTTTTAGTTCTTTAAATTTTTTTAAATCAAAATTTTTCTTTGATAAACTTGAAAATAAATCCTTTTTCATATTGCCTCAACTTCCTTCACTTCAGGAACGTAATGACACAAAAGATTTTGAACACCTTTTTTAAGCGTTAGTGTTGAGCTTGGACATCCAGAACAGCTTCCTTGTAATTCAACGATGACTTTACCATCTTTGAAATCTTTAAATTTAATATCACCTCCATCTCTAGCAACTGCGGGTCTAACCTTCGTTTCAAGTATTTTAATGATTGTATTTTTTATGCTCGATAATTCCTCTGGATTTTCAGATCTTTTTTCAGAAATGATACATTCGTTACCTTGGTCATAAAAATCATTGATATATGAAATTATTATATGTTTAAGATCCTCCCATTTAGAATTTGTGTCTTTGTTTACCGATAGATAATCATCTGATAAAAAAATTCCAGTTACTCCATTTATTGATAAAATATTTTTAATAAGGCTAACAGATGACTCGCTTTTATCTTTAAATTCAATAGGGCCAACTAATGAAACCTTTTTCTCTGTGAGAAATTTTAAGGAATTCGGATTTGGTGTTAGCTGTGTCTGTATAAACATTAAATTAATATAGTAATTGAAGCCTTTTTTTAAAGTAAAATATTTTAAAAGCCAATAATTTCTTTAATTTTTTTAACTTTTTCTGCAGCAATGGCTTCAGCTTTATCACTTCCATCTTTAAGAACTTGAAGAATATGTCCCTTATCTGTTTTTAATTTGGATATTTCTTTTGAAATAGGTGAAATATTTTCTATCACAACCTCTGATAGTTTTTCTTTAAAATTCGAAAAATTTTTTCCATGAAATTCCTTTAATGTATCAGTGATTTTTTGAGATTTTAAACTTGAGTATATACCAATCAGATTTTGTATCTCTGGTCTTTTGGTCAAATCTTTTTCATTTAAGGGAAAAGATTTTGTATCAGTTTTTGCTTTTTTAATTTTATTATGAATTTGTTCTTCTGTGTCAGTAAGATTTATACGAGTGGCATCAGAAGGGTCTGATTTACTCATTTTATTTTTTGCATCTTTAAGACTCATAATACGAGAGAATTTTTCCTGTATAAGAGGTTCTGGTAATTTAAAAAAATTTTGTGCTTTAAAATCTGTGTTAAATTTTTGGGCAATATCTCTCGTGAGTTCTAAATGTTGTTTTTGATCTTCTCCAACAGGAACGTGAGTTGCGTCGTATAAAAGAATGTCAGCTGCCATTAAAATTGGGTAAATATACAACCCTACGCTTGCTTTCTCTTTATCCTTGCCAGCTTTTTCTTTAAACTGAGTCATTCTGTTTAACCAACCCATTCTTGCAATACAACTCAATATCCATGTTCCCTCTGAATGAGCGGGCACCATAGATTGATTAAAAATTATACTTTTGCTTGGATCTAATCCACTTGCTAAGAAAACTGCAGTCGTCTCAAGGATATTTTCTTTTAATTCTTGGGGATCTTGTTTTGTCGTTATTGCATGCAAATCGACAACACAATAGATACATTTAGAATCATTTTCAGATTGTAATTTTACAAAGTTTTTTATTGCACCAATATAATTTCCTAAATGAAGATTTCCCGTAGGTTGAACTCCTGAAAATATTTTTTTTTGTGACATTCTAATACTTTATTTTAATATCACTTAATTTGAAAGCCTTAGTAAGTAAGGATATTCCAAAATAAATAATCACCGATGAAATTACTAATAAAAGAAGATAAATAACTTTAGAATTACTATCATATTCTAATTGAACACTGAAAAAATTAATTGAGCTGAAAAGGAATAAAGCCATTAATAAAACTGAAAAACTTATTTTGAAAAATTGAAATATCAAACTTAAACTTACTTTAAAAAATTTCTTATGATTTAAATAATAATATAATAATAAAGCGTTAATCCAAGATGAAATAGATGTTGCAATTGGAATTACTATAAAGCCAAAATCTCTAAAATAATAAATACTTATAGAGGCGTTTATGATGACTGATATTAACGACAAATAAAACGGTATCTTGGTATTGTTTCTTGCAAAAACAAAATTTGAGAGAATTTTTATAAGTGAAAATGCAGGTAAACCTAAAGCAAAATAAAATAATGCTTTCGCGGAATTTTCAACACCTTCTTGGTTAAATGATCCATATCCAAACAAGGATGAAACAATTTCTTCTGAAGCAATTAATAGACCTGCCATTGCAGGAAGACTTAAAAAAAGTGAAAGTTCTAATGACTTATTTTGTATTAAATCAATATCTTTCAATTTTTTTTGAGCAATATAAGAAGATAGTTTTGGAAGTATGACAGTTCCTATTGCTATACCTGCAATGGCAAGATTAATTTGATAAATTCGATCAGCATAATATAAATATGACACAGCTCCAGCTTGAAAAGAAGCTATGATAGTTCCAACTAAAATATTAATTTGAGTTACACCCGAAGAAAAAATACTTGGTAAAAGTTTTTTAAAAAAACTTTTTGTTTTATTGTCAATATTTAAATTGACTTTAAATTGAGGTTTGTAAATTTTTTTCAATGTTAAAATAAGAAAAATCATTTGAAAGAATCCAGCTATTGAGACGCCATAGGACATATAAATTACAAGATGATCATCAAGGTATTTTGCACATAATAATATAATTATTAAAACTATATTTAATATTATTGGAGCAGCTGAAGCAGCTGCAAATTTATTATGAGAGTTTAAGATTGCTGAAAAAAAAGACGCTAAACTTATGAACAATATAAAAGGAAACGTAATCCTAGTTAAGTCAGTTGCTAAAACAAACTTTTCAGGATCTGATTTAAAACCTGGCGCTATAAGAGATACAAATAAAGGCATAAATAATTCAATGAGAATTACAAGTCCAAGCAGTGAAAAAGTTAATAAACTAAAAACTTTATTTGCAAAGCTTTCAGAATTTTTTTTAGATTTTGTTAACTCTTTTGCGTAACTTGGCACAAAAGCTGCATTGAAAGAACCTTCTCCAAAAATTCTTCTAAACGTATTTGGAATTCTAAATGCAATAAAAAAAGCGTCAGCAATAGATCCAGAACCTAGAAATATTGCAATGAGAATATCTCTAAAATATCCAGATATTCTGCTAATTAAAGTATAGAAACTAAAAGTGCCGGTTGACTTAATTATATTCATAAATCATATTAGTCTTATTATTGGCTCATTTGTATACATAAATAATCAAAATGAAGAAAAATAAAATTGAACATTACTCTGATAAAGAAGCTTTAGATTTTCATAATACTAATAAATCTGGCAAGATTGAGATTATTTCTTCAAAGCCAATGACTTCAAAAAGGGACTTGGCTTTAGCATATTCACCTGGAGTTGCTGCACCAGTAAAAGCAATTTCAAAAAATCCAGACCTTGCATATGACTATACTACTAAAGGCAATCTTGTTGCTGTGATAAGTAATGGTTCAGCAATTTTAGGTCTTGGAAATTTAGGAGCAATTGCTTCAAAACCGGTCATGGAGGGAAAAGCTGTATTATTCAAAAGATTTGCGGACATAGATTCAATTGATATTGAAATAGACTCTTCAGACACAAAAGAAATAATTAATTCAGTAAAAAATATTTCAAAAAGCTTTGGTGGAATTAATTTAGAAGACATTAAAGCACCTGAGTGTTTTATAATAGAGAATGAGTTAAAAAAATTACTAGATATACCTGTGTTTCATGATGATCAACATGGTACAGCTATAATAACAAGTGCGGCACTTATAAATGCTTGTGATATTGCAAAGAAAAATATTAAGGATGTGAAGGTGGTCATTAATGGTGCTGGTGCATCTGCAATGGCTTGTGCAAATCTTTTTATAAATACCGGTGTAAAAGACAAAAATATCACAATGCTTGACTCGAAAGGTGTTATTCATTCTGAAAGAGATAACTTGAATGAGTGGAAAAAAAAATTTGCTATCAAAACCAAAAATAGAACTTTAAATGATGCAATTAATGGTGCAGATGTATTTTTAGGTCTGTCTCAAGCTGGGGTCTTAAAAAAAGAGATGGTTAAAAAAATGTCTAAGAATCCAATTGTATTTGCATGCGCAAACCCAGATCCTGAAATCACTCCTGAGGATGTTGAAGAAGTGAGAGATGATGCCATTATAGCTACTGGAAGATCAGACTATCCCAATCAAGTAAATAATTTAATTGGTTTTCCATACATTTTTAGAGGAGCTTTAGATGTAAGAGCTAAAACTATAAATGAAGAAATGAAAGTTGCTGCGGTAAAAGCTATAGCTACTTTAGCAAGAGAAAGAGTTCCTGATGAAGTTGTTGCGGCAATGGGCGGAGACAGGCCGCATTATGGCAAAGAATATATAATTCCATCAACATTCGACCCAAGATTAATAAGTGTAATTCCAGTTGCTGTTGCAAAAGCAGCAATTAAAACAGGTGTTGCAAGAAAAAATATTGAGGATTTTGATATTTATACCGAACAACTAAAAAACCGTTTAGATCCCTCAGTTGCTGTTATTCAAGGAATTAATTCTCAAATTAAAAAAAATCAAAAAAGAGTGGTGTTCGCAGATGGAGAAGATGAAAATAATTTGAAGGCAGCAATAGCATTTAAAAATAATGGTCTTGGTGAACCCATTTTAATTGCTAAAGAGGATATAGTAAAAAAAAAATTATATGAAATTGGCTATGAAGAAAAACTCGATATTAAAATAATTAACTCGACTGATATAAAATTAAGAGAAAGATATGTAAAATTCCTATTTGAAAAGCTGCAGAGAAAAGAAGGTTTGTTAGAAAGAGACTGTGATAAATTAATAAGAAACGACAGAGTCATCTGGGGAGCTTGTATGGTGTCATGTGGAGATGCTGACGCTATGGTTACTGGAAATACAAGACGTTATTCCTCATCTTTAGAAAAGGTAACAAAAGTGGTTGATCCAAGACCTGGTGAAATAATGTTTGGTCTCAACATGATAATTAATAGAGGAAAAACAATATTCGTTTGCGATACCTCTGTAATAGAGTACCCGGATGCAAATCAATTAGCTGAAATGGCAATTTCGACAGCGAGAGTTGTTAGATTATTTGGTTTTGATCCTAAAGTAGCTTTTTTATCTCACTCAACTTTTGGACAGCCTGCAACAGATAGAACAAAGCGAATAAGTGATGCAGTGCAAATTTTGAAAGAAAGAAGAGTAGATTTTAAATTTGATGGCGAAATGCAACCTGATGTCGCTCTAGAGGAAACTTATAAAGAGTTATATCCATTTTCAGAAATAGTTGGCAATGCAAATGTTTTGATAATGCCGAGCCAGCACAGCGCAGCTATATCCTTCAAAACAATGAAATCAATGAGTAGAGCTAAAGTAATTGGTCCACTTCTTATAGGATTAGGTCAGGCAATTGAAATAGCTCCCCTTAGAAGTTCAACATCAGAAATTTTAAATTTAGCATCTGTTGCTGCGTACTCTGCTGGTGTAATTGATTATAACAAAAAGAATTAATTCTTTTGAATTCTTAAATCATCCATTAACAAAATACTTGCAATAACCTTTTCAACATCTAAAATTGACTTAGCTTCATCAACAACTAGTTTGAGTTCATCTTTGGTTTCAGCGATACCATAAATATATATTCGTTTCTTATATGTATCTATTTGATAATTTCTCGATTTAATTTCTTTGTTAAAAATCATGGCTGATCTCAATTGAGAAGTAATTAAAAGATCCTTGGCCGATTGTTTAAAATTAAATTCTTCTTTAATTTTAATATCATTTCTTACAGATCTTACTCCCTCTGTTTCCCAAGCTATTTTGGTAATTTTAAGTTTATCCTCAGGATTATCAACTTTACCAGTCATGAATATTCTTCCATCAAGAACTTTTGATTTTACAGCTAAAAAATACTTTTTGTTTTCTAAGGTGAGTCTAGTTGATAAATTTTTTTGCATTATAGTATCATCTATTTGGGTTCCAATTGACCTTGGATCGACCGCTACTGATACACCAGTTCCAAATAGCCCACTTGTACCTGTTCCAACACAAGAGTTTAAAAAAATTAGCAATAAAATTAAATATCTAATTTTCATTTTTTTTTTCAAGACAATAGTTGTAAATTATGCGTTTTGGAATATTTCTATCTTTAAAATAATCAACAATATCTTTAATTGTTTTTTTTGGTATCATCTTATTAATTGTTTTCTTAT
>CACKRX010000013.1 GCA_902602575.1 uncultured Pelagibacteraceae bacterium
CGATGAACTTATTTACGCACTTATTGTTAAGAATTTTTCAGATAGCCAAATTATTTTAGATAAAAAACTAATAAATTTTATTTGTAAAAGAATAGCTAGATCTTACGGTAAAATATCAGAATTTATATGTACAATTGACGAAATTAGTTTAAAAAAAAAAACACCTATTAATTTAAAAATAATTAAAGAAATTTTAGGAGTATCAAATTGAATAAATTTAGAACACATACTTGTGGTGAACTCACAAAAAAATTTACAAAAAAGGATGTAATATTATCCGGCTGGATAAATAAAAAAAGAGATCATGGAAATCTTCTTTTTATCGATCTTAGAGATCATTATGGGATAACGCAATGTGTAATTGATAAAGAAAATAAATTTTTTAAAGAATTGGAAAAGCTTCAACTTGAAACAGTTATAAAAATAAATGGAAAAGTTATAGAAAGAACAAAAGAGACAATTAATGGCGATCTTTTAACAGGAGAGATTGAAGTTGCCATTGAAAAATTTGAAATTGTCGGAAAAACAAAAGAGTTGCCTCTCCCTGTTTTTAGTGATCAAGAATATTCTGAGGAGATTAGACTTAAGTACAGATTTCTAGATTTAAGAAGAAAACAAATTCATAATAATATTATCTTAAGATCAAAAGTAATTTCCTTTATTAGAAAAGAAATGGAGAAGATGGATTTTTTAGAGTTTCAAACTCCCATATTAACTTCATCAAGTCCTGAAGGAGCAAGGGACTTTCTTGTTCCAAGTAGATTAAATCCTGGAAAATTTTACGCTTTACCCCAAGCACCACAACAATTTAAACAACTAATAATGATTTCAGGATTTGATAAATATTTTCAAATTGCGCCATGCTTCAGAGACGAGGATGCAAGAGCAGATAGAAGTCCTGGTGAATTTTACCAACTAGATATAGAGATGTCATTTGTTGAACAAGAAGATGTTTTTTCAGTAATTGAAAATCTGTTTTTAAAATTATTTAAGGAATTTTCGAATAAAAAACTAGCAAATGAAAAGTTTCCTAGAATAAAATATTCAGAAGCAATTGAAAAATATGGAACAGATAAACCCGATCTTAGAAATCCCCTGATTATCTCGAATATCACAGAAATTTTTAGCAGAGATGATGTTAAATTTGATATTTTTAAAAAAGAAGTTTCAAAAGGAAAAGTTGTAAAAGCAATCATTACAAAGAACACAAAAGATAAACCAAGAAGTTTTTTTGATAATATTGATAATTGGGCCAAGAAAGAAGGTTCAGGCGGTTTAGCATATTTCACTTTTATTGAAGAAAATAATAAAATTGTGGGCAAAGGTCCTATTGGAAAGTTTTTTTCTTCAGAAGCTTGTGAAAAAATTATGAAATTAACTAATTCTAAAATTGGTGACAGTATTTTCATGTCATGCGGACAAAAAAAAGACGTTGAAAAAATTCTTTCTTTAGCAAGAAATAAAATTGCTGAGGATTTGAACTTAATATCTAATGATATATTTTCGTTTTGTTGGATAATTGATTATCCCATGTATGAAGTAGATGAAAAGACAAAAAAAATTAAATTTAGTCACAATCCCTTTTCAATGCCCCAAGGAGAAATAAAAGATATTGATTTTTCGAAACCATTAGAAATGAAAGCATATCAATATGATATTGTTTGCAACGGAATTGAATTATCTTCTGGCGCCATTAGAAATCATATTCCAGAATTGATGTATAAACTTTTTGAAATAGCTGGATACAAAAAAAAAGATGTAGATAGCAAGTTTAGCGGAATGATCAATGCACTAAGTTACGGTGCACCTCCTCACGGTGGAATAGCTCCAGGAGTCGACAGAATAGTAATGTTACTTGCAAATGAGGCCAATATCAGGGAGGTTACAATGTTTCCAATGAACCAGAACGCTCAAGATTTAATGATGATGGCACCATCTGAGGTCAGCGAAGATCAATTAAAAGAACTTCAGCTTTCAATTACCAAAAAAAAGTAATTACTTTTTTCCTTTAAGATTTATTCTGATATCGGATAAGTCAATAAGTTTTCTTTTATAATCGTTTCTTACAAAACCCTTACTGGTGATATCTTTTACAATTTTAATTAACTCACTATTTTCATCATTCATAGCACCTGTATTTTTTTCATCCACCTTGTCTGATCTTCCAATTGATGGAGTGTGAGCAAGATCTTCTCTATTTAAGTATGAAATAGCAAGTTCTCTAAAAATATAATCCAAAATAGATGTGGCAGAAAGAATTCTGTCATTGCCGTGAACTTTTCCTGATGGTTCAAATTTCGTATCTACATAAGCACTAACAAATTCGTCCAATGGAACGCCATACTGCAAACCCAAAGATATAGCTATTGCAAAATTATTCATTAAAGCTTTCACTAGTTCACCTTCTTTACTAGTATCGATAAAAATTTCACCAATCTTTCCATCCTCATATTCACCTGTATGTAAATAAACTTTGTGATCTCCTATGGTAGCTTTTTGAATATAACCTTTTCTTCTGTCGGGCATGCCAAATCTTTTATTAACTGATTCATTCAAATTTTTAACAAAAGTATTATTTATATTTTTATTGTCATCAATTTTATTTACTTTCTTGATTTGTTTTTCTTTATCGCTGAGATTATCTACTGTTTTAAGATTCTTATCTAAATTCTTAGTTTTTCGATTATCAATTTTCATGTCTAATATTTCAAATTTTCCATCTTCTTTTTTTTCAAGATTTTCTAATTCTTTTTCGTCTATTTTATCAAGGTAATGACTGACTTTAAAAGTGCAGGTATAAAAGGTTTCAACGAGATATTTTGCCATAATAATTTCCTTATTTATTTTGAGTCTTAGAGATTCTATTGTATATACAAAATTAATTTTTAGTCTAATTTATTTTTTACAATTTAAAATTGAAAAAAACTAATTTTTTATGTTGACTCTATTTAAACAAATTTTCACATGGTGGAATCATCAAACTCTAGGCACAAGACTTCACACTTTTTTCAAAGGAAAATTTGTCGGCAAAGATGAAAATGGAAACAAATACTATGAGAGTAAAAATGGACGAAGATGGGTTATATATAATGGAGAGGTAGATTCAACAAAAATACCAAATGAATGGTTTTCTTGGATTCATTTCACAAAAAATAAAATAGAAAAAGTCCAAGATCAAAAAAAATTTTCTTGGCAAAAGTCCCACAAGCCTAATCTTACCGGAACAGACAAAGCCTATCATCCCAAAAAAAGTGAAAATGAAAATAAAAAATATAAATCTTGGAAAGAGTAAAATCTCAATAATTTCAATTTTCTTTTATCTTCTAACGATAAGTACTGTTCAAGCAGATGACCTTGATTATTTTGGAAAAAAAATTGATATTAGAATTTTAGATAAACTTAGTTCAAAAAGTAAATTATTAAATTTAGATATTGGTGAAAATTTCTTATATAAAAATTTAGAAATTAAAGTTTTGAAATGTAAAAATTCTAAATTTGATGATAATCCAGAAATAACCACATATCTTCAAGTAAAGGATAATAAAAATTCTAATAATGATGAGGTCTTTGTTTTTAATGGATGGACTTTTTCATCTAGTCCGTCAATCCAAGTTTTTGATCATCCAGTTTACGACTTATGGATTTTAAAGTGTTATTAAACAATTTTTTCGTTGTCCAGCCAAGTTACATTAAATTTTGACTCAATAAATTTTTTGTGATTCAAAAGTTTTTTGTGTAACTTAATTGTTGTTGTAATTCCCTCAATAACAAATTCATCTAAAGATCTTAAAGTTCGCTGTATTGCTTCTGTTCTGTTTCTGCCATGGCAAATTAGTTTACATACCATACTGTCATAGTAGGGTGTTACTTTGAAACCTTGATAAATCGAACTATCTACTCTGGTTCTAAACCCTGACGGTTGATGACACATTCCAATTAATCCTGGGGATGGCTGAAAATTTCTGCTTGGGTCTTCTGCGTTTATTCTACACTCAATAGCATGACCCCTCGGGTTAATGTCAGACTGTTCTAAAGCAGTGTTCCCAGTATATGCAATCCATATTTGTTCTTTAATAATATCTATGCCAGTGACCATCTCTGTAACAGGATGTTCAACTTGAACCCTTGTATTCATTTCTAAAAAATAAAATTTACCATCTTCATAAATAAACTCTACTGTTCCAGCTCCTTCGTAACCAATTTTAGATACCATATTAACTGTCCTATCGAAGAGATCTTTACGAATTTCATCAGTTAAAACAGGACTTGGAGTTTCTTCAATTAATTTTTGATGTCGTCTTTGAACAGAGCAGTCTCTTTCATGTAAGTGGACTGTATGATTTTTTCCCGAAAGGACTTGAACTTCAATATGACGTGGATTTTGAAAAAATTTTTCAATATATACTTCATCATTTGCAAAAAACTTCCTGGCCTCTGATTTAGCAGTTAAAAATAAGTTATCAAATTCTTTTTCAGACCTTACAATCTTCATTCCTTTTCCACCACCTCCACCAGCAGCTTTAATAAGGATAGGAAAACCAATTTCTTTGGCTAACTTTTTACCACTTTCTAAATCTGAGATACCACCCTCAGAACCTTCAATAACAGGCAAACCATATTTTTTTGCAATTTTTTTTGCTTCAATTTTATCTCCCATCATTTTAATAAGTTTTGAAGACGGTCCAATAAACTTTATATTGTTTTCTTCAAGCATACTGGCAAAATTAAAATTTTCTGACAAAAATCCGTATCCTGGATGAACTGCCTCAGAATTTGTTATTTCTATCGCTGACAATATTGCAGGAATGTTTAAATAGCTATTAGCAGGCTGATGAGAGCCAACACAAACACTTTCATCGGCTAGTTTAACATGCATACTTTCTTTATCTACATCCGAATGTATTGCTACTGTTTGAATTCCCCATTCTTTACAAGCTCTAATAATCCTAACAGCTATCTCGCCTCTATTAGCTATTAAAATTTTTTTAAACATTTTTAATCGATTACCACGAGAGTCTGACCATACTCAACGGGTTGACCGTCTTCAACATTTACACTTTTAACAACGCCGTCTTTAGGAGAGGGAACATGATTCATTGTTTTCATGGCTTCAACTATCATTACAGTATCACCTTTTTTAATTTTTTTCCCAGTTTCAACAAATTTTTTTGCTCCTGGTTCAGGTGCCAAATAAGCTGTTCCTATAATTGGTGATTTGATTTCAGTTCCAGATACAGGTTCTGATTTTTTGTTATTTTTTTCTATTGTAATTTCTGGCGATATATTTTGACTTACTTTACTCTGCCTTGAAACTTTTATCTTTATATCTTTCTCAGAATATTCAAGCTCTGTAAGTTTAAATTCTTCAAGGTTATCAACTAGCTCTTTAATTAATTTTTTATTAATTTTCATTTTTTAAGAGTTTATGCATTGCTATTATGGCTAAAATATATCCTTCACTTCCAAGACCAAAAATTCCACCATTTACCACATCACTTATCAGAGATTTTTGTCTAAATTCCTCTCTTTTGTAAATATTTGATATATGGATCTCTATTTTTTTTTTTTTATATATTTCTAATGCATCTCTAATAGCTACTGATGTATGAGTGAATGCCGCAGCATTGATGATAATTCCATCAAATTTTTCATTTGCTGATTGTATTATAGACACTATCTCACCTTCTACATTCGATTGTATAAATTC
Source organism: uncultured Pelagibacteraceae bacterium (assembly GCA_902602575.1). GTDB lineage: Bacteria > Pseudomonadota > Alphaproteobacteria > Pelagibacterales > Pelagibacteraceae > Pelagibacter. The sequence goes on from CACKRX010000013.1 coordinate 5,708, forward strand.
AACTTTAAGATCAAGTTCTTTACATTTTTCTTCACATTTCTTTTTTAAGTCTTCATAAGTTATAGAACCATATTGTGATTGTTCTCTTTGTCCTAATAGATTAAGATTTGGACCGTTTAGAAAAAGTATATTTGAACTCATAAGTTATACATAATGAAAAAAACCAAAAAAATCAAAATTATTTTGAATGGAAAATCAAGATCTTTACAGAAGATTACATCAGTTTATGATTTAATGAGGTCTTTAAAATTATCAACAGATAAAGTCGCCATTGAATTGAACAAAGAAATTATAAATAAGAAAAAAATTAAAAATTTATATTTAAAAAATAAAGATAAAATTGAAATAGTACATTTTATTGGAGGAGGGTAATGAAGGATTTTTTTAAAATCGCTAATAAAAAATTTAAGTCTAGGTTAATCGTAGGTACTGGAAAATATAGAAGCTTTTCAGAATGTGCAAAAGCAATTAAATATTCAGGTGCCGAAATAGTTACTGTAGCAGTTAGGAGAGTTAATATAGTTGATAAAAAAAAACCTTTGCTGATGGATTATATCGATCCAAAAAAAATAACTTATCTTCCAAATACAGCCGGATGTTTCACTTCAGAAGATGCACTTAGAACTTTGCGATTAGCAAGAGAGATAGGGGGCTGGAAATTAGTAAAACTTGAAGTTTTAGGTGATAAAAAAAACTTATTTCCAGATATGATTGAAACTTTGAGATCAACAGAAATTTTAACAAAAGAGGGATTTAAAGTTATGGTTTACTGCAGTGATGACCCATTAATGGCAAAACGTTTAGAGGATTCAGGCGCAGTTGCAATTATGCCGTTAGCAGCCCCCATCGGTTCTGGCTTGGGAATTCAAAATTATACAAATATTAAAATAATTAGAAATCAAACTAAACTACCCGTTATAATTGATGCAGGTATTGGTCAAGCTTCAGATGCTGCTATCGCTATGGAATTAGGATGTGATGGAGTTTTGATTAACACTGCGATTGCAAAAGCAAAGAAACCGTTTGAAATGGCACAAGCCATGAAGTTTGCAGTTATTGCTGGGAGAAAGTCGTTTATTTCCGGAAGAATTTCAAAAACATTAAATGGATCTCCTTCAACTACAAATAAAGGTATTATCTAGGTTTCCTACTTTTACTCTTCTTAAAAAATTTTTTCTTTTTGAAATTTTTTGGCTTGTATTTTGGTTTACCTTTAAAATTTTTTTCAATTTTACTTTCAAGTGTTATTTTTTTTAATTCTACTGAATTTTCAATTTTCTCAAGTACTTTCTTGCTTTTGTTTAAAAATTCAATTGTATACTCAGGAACCAAAAGGGACAGATCCCCTGCAAGATTAATCTTTATTTTATTCTTTTTTTCAATGTAAAGTAGGTCGTCTTTGAAATTTTCCTTTAGGAAATTTTTAATTTTTTCAGGTATAGTAACCACAACTAATTTTGCTTTATTTTTTATTGCATTAATCTCAACAATTTTAATAACCTTTTGCGCAAAAGACTCGTTGGTAAGAGAAATATTCCATTGAACACTGCTCTCCCTTAATCTTTGGCGGGACATTTCAAGCAACCCAAAGCTACTTATTCTTCCAATTTGAATTCTTGCCCTATCTTTTCTGCATCTTTCTTTTAATCTTCTTTCAACCTGCCTTCTATTACCAAAACTCATCATATCTATAAAATCAATTATAATGAGTCCAGAAAGATCTCTTATTTTTATTTGTCTTGCCATTTCTTCTGCCGCCTCCAGGTTAGTATCTAATGCTGTACTTTCGACATTTTTTTGTTTAATTGATCTTCCAGAGTTAACATCAATTGACACTAAAGCTTCAGTAGGATTAATTACCAAATATCCCCCAGAGGATAATTTAACTTGGGTGTCGTATATATCATTTAATTTATTTTCAATATTTTCCTTAATAAATAATGGGACTTTGTCCCTAAACTTTTTAATCTTTTTGACATGACTTGGCATTAAAAATTTCATAAAGTTTTTTGCTTTTTGATACCCTTCGTTACCATCTATAATTATATTTTGAGTCTCATCATCGTATATGTCTCTTAGAGTTCTTTTTATAATATCACTTTCTTGGTGAATTAATTTTGGTGCTATTGAATTCATCGCATTTTCTTTGATTGTCTCCCAGGACTTTATTAAACTTTGAAGATCATAATTAATCTCATTTTTACTTTTATTTGATCCAGCAGTTCTAACAATCAATCCCATTTCTTTTGGAATAGTAATTTCATTAAGGATTGATCTTATTTTTTTTCTTTCTCCAGAATTAAAAATTTTTCTTGAAATACCTCCACCTTTAGGTGTGTTTGGCATTAAGACTATATATTTACCTGCGATAGATATAAAAGTTGAAAGGGCCGCACCTTTTAAACCTCTCTCATCTTTTAACACTTGAACTAATATAACTTGATTAGGTTTTATAACTTCTTGAATTTTATATCTTTTTGAAGGAGCTCTACTTTGTTTAACGTTTCCATCATTATGATTTTCTGCTTCTGGCTTTTTTTCAACAGCATTATTGTCATTTTTTTCATTATCAATTTCTTCTTCCTCACTTTGCTTAGCTAATTCCTCTCTAACTTGTTTTTCCTCTTCCTTTATTTTTTCTAAATCACTTGAGGGTATTTGGTAATAATCTGATTGAATGTCATTGAAAGATAAAAATCCATGTCTCTCCCTTCCAAAATCAACGAAGGCAGCCTGAAGGGATGGCTCTATCCTGCTAACTTTACCTAAATAAATATTGTTTTTTATGAGAGTATTTTTTATACCTTCATATTCATAGTCTTCAATATTTCCGTTTTCTTTAAGAACAACGCGTGTTTCATCCGGATGCGAAGCATCAATGTATAAATTTTTTTCCATAGTATTAGTGTTAAATTTTTCATTTTTTTTTAAATTCTGATGCCTTAACTTTAACAAATTCATGAATTAAATGAAACATAAATGAGCAAGTATTTTAAAAAAACATTAGTAATTTTTTTGTCATCAATTTTACTATTGTTGATTGTAACTATTTCAATATTGTGGGGTTTTTCTAACGATTTACCTGATTATAAGTTTTTAAAAAATTATAAAGCACCTGTTTCTAGCAAAGTCTATTCAGGGGATGGTGATTTAATTCAGGATTTTTCATCCGAAAAAAGGATTTTTATTCCTTATAATTCAATTCCACCAAAAGTTATAAATGCATTTCTTTCAGCTGAAGATAAAAATTTCTTTGACCATCCTGGTGTTGACGCAAAAGGAGTGCTTAGAGCAGTGATTAAGAATTTTTCGAATATAATAAACTCAAGAAGATTAGAGGGGGCTTCCACAATTACCCAGCAAGTAGCAAAAAATTTTTTATTATCTAATGAGGTCAGTTTGAACAGAAAACTTAAGGAAGCTATTTTAGCATTTAGAATAGAGAGAAGCCTCAGTAAAGAGAGGATACTTGAACTTTATTTGAACCAAATTTACTTAGGACAAGGAACTTATGGTATTGCATCTGCAAGCTTAGAATATTTTGACAAATCTGTTGATGAACTTCAATATGTAGAGGCTGCTTTGTTAGCTGCCTTACCTAAAGCACCAAGTAGATACAACCCTTATAAAAATGAAAAGCTTGCTAAGTTCAGAAGAGACCTAGTTTTAAAGAATTTATTTGATAACAAGTATATTGATAAAAAACTTTTTGAGGATTTAAAAAATACCAAGATACAATTAAAAAAAAGAGAAAAAGTTTTTTTAGAAGACTCTAGATATTATGTTGAGGAAATACGAAAAAATACAATTAAACAACTCGGATATGACAAAGTTTATAAAGAAGGTTTAAATATTAAAACACCTCTTAACTTAAAGCTTCAAAAATTAGCGACTACTTCACTTAGAGAAGGGATAGAAAAATATGACAGAAGAAGTGGATGGAGGGGTCCTTTAGCAAATATCGATCCTTCAATTAAAGATTGGGCAAGTAAAATAAAATTAAACAAACTTGAAAAGAATTTAAATTGGAAAATTGCAAAAGTTACAAAAATAGGTATTTCAAATTTTGAAATAATAACAACCGATAGTCATACAGGTTATATTACTAATGAAAATATAAAATGGACTAGAAAAAAAAATACTTCTTTTAAAGAAGGTGACATTATTTATGTAAAAAAAAAAGATGCAACAAACGAATATATATTAAAACAACTTCCAACCGCAAATGGAGCAATTGTTGTTATGGATCCATATAATGGCAGAGTTCTAGCTTTAAGTGGTGGTTTTAGTTTCAATCAAAGTGAATTTAACCGGGCAACTCAGGCACAAAGACAACCAGGATCTGCATTTAAACCTTTTGTTTATGCAGCTGCTTTGGAGAATGGTTATTCTCCCTCAACATTAGTTTTAGATGCACCCCTAGTTTTGGAACAAGGTACAGATTTAAAAATGTGGAAACCTGAAAATTATGGGAAAAAATTCTATGGACCATCAACTTTGAGAATGGGCCTTGAGAAATCAAGAAATCTCATGACAGTAAGAATTGCTCAGGACTTAGGACTTAAAAAGATAACTAAAATATCTAAAGATCTTGGTATATATGAAAATCCAGATGAATTACTTTCCATCTCTTTAGGATCTGCTGAAACAACTTTAATTAAATTAACAAGCGCTTACTGCGCTTTTGTAAATGGTGGAAAATTAATTGAACCAAAATTAATAGACAGAATTCAAGACAGTGAAGGAAATACAATATTTAAAACTGAAGTGAGAAAATGCAAAAATTGCGAAGATGTATCTATTCAAAGCAATGAAGTGCCTGAAATAAGGGATGATACTAGACAAATTTTTTCTCCTCAAACTGCTTATCAAATAACTTCAATCTTAGAGGGAGCGACTAAAACTGGAACAGCAAAAAAACTAAGAGATTTAAGAATGGATCTAGCTGGAAAAACTGGAACTACAAATAAAAATACTGATACGTGGTTTATAGGTTTTACATCAGATTTAGTTATAGGAGTTTATGTTGGTCATGATGAACCAAAAACTCTTGGAAAATTTGAAACAGGAGCTAAAACAGCTATGCCAATTTTCAAAAGTTTTATAAAATCAGCTTTAAATAAAGAAAACACTAGACCATTCAAAGTACCAGAAGATATAACTATGATGGTTGTTGATTCTAAAACAGGAAAGAAAGTAAGCTTTGCATCCAAAAAAACATTAATAGAATCTTTTAAAAGCAAAAAAGTTCTTGAAAATACAAATATTTCAAAAAAAATTAATAATAGATTTAACAATAATAATATACTAAGATTTTATTAATGAACGATGAATTTTTTCAAAATGTAAATGAAGTTAACAAAGTTAATCAAAGAATAAAGGAGTATCTTTGAAAAGCATAACTTTGAAAAAAAACTAGATAAGTATAACAAATTAATTTTATCAGACAATTTCTGGAAAGATAAGTCTGAAGCACAGAAAGTTCTTAAAGAAAAAAAATTCCATGAAACTTTATTAAATTCTTATAAGGAAACTGCGAAGTATTTAAAAGAATTAAAAGAATTTTATGATCTAGCCTCAGAGGAAAATAATAAAAATTTAATTCAAGAAACTTTAGAAAATGTTGAGAGCCTTAAAAATACTGTTAAAAAAAATGAAATTAAATGTTTTCTTTCAAAAGAAACTGATAGCAATGATTGTTTTTTAGAAATTCATGCCGGCGCTGGAGGAACAGAAAGCCAAGATTGGGCAGAGATGCTTAGAAGAATGTATATGAAATGGGCTTTGTCAAAAGAATTTAAAAACCATATTATTAGCGAACATAAAGGCGATGAAGCAGGTTTAAAATCATCAACTATAAAAATATCAGGTGACTATGTTTTTGGATGGCTTAAAACAGAGTCTGGAATTCATAGATTGGTAAGAATTTCCCCATTCGACTCTGGGGCTAGAAGGCACACAAGTTTTGCAAGTGTTTGGGTGTATCCTGTAGTTGATGAGAATATTGATGTTGAAATTTTAGAAAAAGACTTAAGAATTGATACATATAGATCAAGTGGAGCTGGAGGTCAGCATGTTAACACTACAGATAGTGCTGTTAGGATTACTCATCTTCCAACTAAAATTGTTGTGCAGTGTCAAAATGAAAGATCACAACACAAAAATAAAGAAACTTGTATGCAAATGTTAAAAGCAAGATTGTATAATTTTGAACTGGAAAAGAGAGAAAAGGAAAACGAGAACAATAAAGACGCTAAAAAAGATATAGGTTGGGGACATCAAATAAGGTCATATGTTTTACACCCATATCGATTAGTCAAAGACAATAGGACAAATCATGAATCAAGTGACCCGCAAAAAATATTAGATGGAGAAATAGACAGTTTTTTAGAAAACTCTTTATTTAAATTAGATGCTTAGAATACTTTCTAAAATTTTATTTATTATAATTTTTTTAATAGTTTCGTTTTGTGTTTATTTAAGCGTTTACGGAATAAACACTGATAAGCTTAATGGAATTATTAATGAGAAAATCTCAAAGAGAGATAGTGACTTTGACATTAAATTAAACAAGATTAAGATTTTTCTAAATATAAGAAGTTTTAAACTAGAAGCCAAAACAAAAAATCCAATTATATTCTATAAAAAAAATAAAATAGAATTACAAAGTATAGGCACAGTTTTACCTTTGCTATCTATTTTTACTCAGGAAACAAAAATAGAAAATCTGAAATTTATTACAAAAAAAAATAAGGTAAAAGATTTAATAGAGTTTGGAAGAAGCTTTCAAAATACACCTCAATTATTCATATTAAAAAAGATGGTCAAATCAGGAGAAATTTCATTTGAAGCAAAGATAAATTTTGCTGAGGACGGCAGTATATCAAAAGATTATGTTATAGATGGTGATCTTAAAAATGTTAAATTAAGGTTACTAAATAAAGATATTATTGAGAATATAAAATTTGGTTTCATCTTAAAAAATAATGATTACATCATTTACAATGCCTCATCCTTTTATCAGGATATAAAATTTAAATCAGACGAAATTAGAATAAAAGAAAAAGACAGCGCCTTTTTATTTAACGGTAATATTTCGACATCAAAAGATAATCTTAATCTTGAAACGATATCAAAAATATTCCAACTTGATTTAGAGAGTATTGAAAACGATAAAATTATATTTTCCTCAAATAATAAGTTTTCTTTTAAATTAAGTAAAAAGTTTAAATTTTCAAATATAAAAGCAAATTCAAAATTTAATATAGAAAGCTTGGAATATCTGAACTCTAGTTTAAAGGAATTTTTTCCGGGTTATAAAAATGGAGTGAAATTTGAAAATAACGTAATAAATTTAGATTATCAAAATGGAAATTATAAAATATCTGGAGATAGTAAATTAAATGTTAATGAAGATACAGATAGCCTAAGTTATTCAATTGATAAGAAAAAAGATAAAATTTTTTTTAAAACAGATTTTGAGGTTAAAAGTAATGCATTAAACTTTGAACTTTTGAACTATACAAAAAAAAAAGGTGTTAAAAGCAATCTTATTGTGGAAGGAGTTGTAAACAAGAATAATTCAGTCTTTTTAAATAAAATAAACTTCGCTGAGTCTAAAAATTTTATTAAAGTTAAAAATATCAATTTAAATTCCAAAAAAAAATTAAAAAGAATTGATCAAATCGACGTTGATCTTGTAAACAATAATGATCAAATCAGTCAGTTGAATATTAAAAGAAAAAAAAGTAATTACTCAATTAACAGTAAAATATTTGATGGAGCGAAAATCCTTGATAGAATATTATTTTCAAAGAGTGAAGGAAATTTTTTTGATGTTTTTGAAAAATTAAACTCTAAAATTTCAATAAACTTTGATACCATTTTTATTACGAATGAAGATTATTTAACTAGTTTTAAAGCAGATATAATTGTTAATAATAATCAAATAAAAGATTTAATTTTATCCTCTCAATTTTCAACCAAAGAAGACTTAAAACTTACAATAAAGACTAATTCAAACAATGAAAGAATAACAGACTTATTCGCGGGTAATGCAAAACCTTTAGTAAAAAAATATGATTTTATAAAAGGTTTTGAGGGCGGTTATTTAAAATTTGACTCTGTTAAAAAAAATAAAGTTTCAAATTCAAATTTAAAAATTTTTGATTTTAAATTGAAAAAAGTACCAGCATTAACAAAATTACTTACTCTTGCATCTTTACAAGGTATTGCAGATCTTTTAACTGGAGAAGGTATAAGGTTTAATGAATTCGAAATGATTTTTAATAACAAAAATGGACTTATGACGATTGAGGAAATCTATTCTTTAGGACCTTCGATATCTATATTGATGGATGGATATATTCAAAAAGATGATTTGGTAAGTCTCAGAGGTACTTTGGTACCTGCAACAACTGTAAATAAAGTGATAGGTTCAATTCCAGTAATTGGAGATTTACTTGTTGGCAAAAAAGCCGGGGAAGGTGTTTTTGGAGTTAGTTTTAAAATAAAAGGTTATCCTGATGATTTAAAAACAACTGTAAATCCTATTAAAACTTTAACTCCTAGATTTATTACTAGAACATTAGAGAAAATAAAAAAAACTAGCCAATAATTTTTATTAAAACGTGATTTTTCTTACCATGAGAAAGCTTTAAAACGTCACCCTCAAAGTCAGATACATTAATTACTAAATTTTCATCCGTAACAGCGGAGTTATTTACTTTTAAACCAGAATTTTTTATTGTTCTTCTAATTTCACTTTTCGAACTAAACAAATTAGTTTTGAAAGAGAGATCAATTATACTCAAACCATTATTAATTTGATCTTTTTTAATTTTTATTATTGGTAATTCATCCCCTGAGCCACCCGCAAAAGTTTTTTTAGCTGTCTCTGAAGCTTTTACTGCAGCTGCTTTACCATGTAAAAGAGTAGTAGCTTCATTTGCTAAAAGAGTTTTTAAATCATTTATATTTTTTTCTTTAACACTTTCAATTTCAGAAACATCCTTATCTGTAAACATCTTCAAAAATTTAATTACATCTCTATCATCTGTATTTCTCCAAAATTGCCAGTAGTCATAAGATGACAAAAGTTTTTTATCTAACCAAACAGCTCCCTTTTCTGTTTTACCCATTTTAGCACCAGATGCTAAAGTTATTAATGGCGTTGTTAAACCGTAAACTTGTTTGCTTGAATATCTTTTTACTAATTCAACACCGTTTACGATATTACCCCATTGATCAGAACCACCAATTTGCATTAAACAATTTTTTGTTTTGTTAAGTTCTAAAAAATCATATGCTTGCAGTATCATGTAGTTAAATTCCATATAGCTTAAAGACTGTTCTCTCTCCAATCTTAGTTTGACACTATCAAAACTTAACATTTTATTAATAGTGAAATGTTTTCCAATTTCTCTTAAAAACTTTATATAATTTAGTTTACCCAGCCACTTATAATTGTTTACATAAATAGGACGGGTTTTAGAATTTTTGTTATCAAGAAATATTGAAAAGACTTTTTTAATATTTTTTATGTTCTTTTCGATTTCTTTTTCAGTAAGAATTTTTCTTGTTTCTTCTTTTCCTGAAGGATCACCTATTCTTGTAGTTCCCCCTCCAAGCAATATAATTGGCTGGTGTCCATGTTTTTGCAACAATCTTAAACACATAATTTGAAGCAAGCTTCCAACGTGCAAGCTTTGGGCAGTACAGTCGAAACCAATATAAGCCCTTATTTTTTTCTTATCCATTAATTCACTGAGGGACTCTAAATTAGTACATTGATTAAAATATTCTCTTTCATTAAACTCTTTAAGGAATGAATTTTTCATTTTTTTATAAAATTGCTCAGTTTCAATATACCTATATTAACTTAATTAAAAAATAAATATTATGTCTAAAAATTACTACAGCCTCGGGTTAATGAGCGGTACATCTGGAGATGGTGTTGATGCATCTCTAATAAATTCTGATGGGGATTCAAATTATAAAGTAGAAATTAACAAGTTTTTTGAATATGAAAATAACTTTTGTCAAAAAATACACTCACTCAAAGATAAAATTAATACTGTCGCTGACCTCGAGACATATGCCACCGAGCTTAAAGCTTTAGAGAAAGAATTAACTATTTTTCACTCAAAAGTAGCAATGGATTTAGTTAAAAATACTAAGAAGAAAATTGATTTGGTTGGTTTTCATGGTCAAACAATATTTCACGATCCATCTAAAAAAATTTCTAAACAATTGGGAGATGGAAAACTTTTATCCCAGTTAACACAAAAAACTGTCATTTATAATTTTAGACAAAAGGATATTAAAAATGGTGGTGAAGGAGCACCGTTAACTCCTATTTTTCA
>CACKRX010000014.1 GCA_902602575.1 uncultured Pelagibacteraceae bacterium
TTAGCTTCAGGAATGTGGTCAAGACAAATTGGTGAAAAGCTAGGTGTTAGTATTCCATTATACCCAGCGGAACATTTTTATGTCATTACTGAACCAATCAAAGAAGTACCAAAAAATTTACCAGTGATAAGAGATTTTGATAGTAGAACTTATTTTAAAGAAGATGCAGGAAAATTACTTTTAGGAATATTTGAAGGAAAATCTATTCCAGCATTTGATAAAACTAACAAAGTTCCTGAAGATTTTTCTTTTGGTGAGTTTCCAGAAAATCTTGAACATTTTGAACCATATTTAAATGCATGCATGAAAAGATTTCCTATTCTTGAAAAAACGGGAATTAGAAAGTTTTTTGCAGGACCAGAGTCTTTTACACCAGACACAAATACTTTATTAGGTGAGGTTCCTGAAGTTAAAAACTTTTTTGTTTGTTGTGGTTTAAATAGTATTGGAATAGCAAGTGCTGGTGGTGTTGGTAAAGTTACAGCTGAATGGATGATGAATGGTCATATTAACGAAGATATCTTTAGTTATGACATTAAAAGATTTCAAAAATTTCATTCTGGTATTGATTTTATTAAAGAAAGAGTAACAGAAACACTTGGCGACTTATATGGAATGCATTGGCCGTATAAACAACACAAAACTTCAAGAAATGTAATTACACTTCCTTATCATGAAAGATTAAAAGATCATGGTGCATGTTTTGGTGTATCTGGTGGGTATGAAAGACCAATGTGGTTTTCTAAAGATGAAAAAAACAAAGATTATAAATATAGTTACAATTATCAAAACTGGTATCCAAGTGCAGAATTTGAGACAAAAAATGCAAGATCAAATGTTGGTTTATTTGAATTATCTCCATTTTCAAAATTCGATTTAAAAGGTGAAAAAGCACATGAGGAATTACAAATTTTATGTACAGCTAATATCCCAAATGAACCTGGTAAAATTAAATATACACAAATGTTAAATGCAGATGGTGGAATTGAAACTGATTTAACTGTTATTTGTATTGAAAAGAACTATTTTAGAATTGTTTCTTCTGCTGCAAATAGAGAGCATGATAAATTTCATATTTTAAAGCATATTTCTAAAGATGTGAAATTAACTGATGTTACTGAAGACTATTGTTGTTTAGGTTTATTTGGTCCTAAAAGTAGAGAAATGATTTCTTCAATAAGTTCAGATGATTTTTCCAATGAAAATTTTAAATTTGCTACAGCTAAATTTATTAAAATTGATGGTATAGAAGTTTGGGCCCAAAGAATTTCATATGTGGGTGAATTAGGTTTTGAACTTTATATAAAAAAAGAAAATGCTTTAAAACTTTTTGATATTTTAATCAATAAAGGAAAAACTTATAAAATTTCTCTCTGTGGAATGCATGCAATGGATATTATGAGGATGGAAAGTGGTTATTTGCATTGGGGCCATGATATTTCGCCTGAAGAAAATCAATTTGAGGCAGGTTTAAGTTTTGCCGTTAGTTTTAAAAAGAATATTAATTTTATTGGAAGAGCTGCTTTAGAAAAGAAGCGAGATAAAAAGGACCATAAGAAATTTAAAATGCTCATTTTGAACAATTCTAAAGAAGGAGCACCTTTGTTGCTTCATGACGAACCTATTTATTTAAAAGATAAGATTGTGGGTCGTACAACCTCTGGCTGCTATTCTTTTAACTATGATAAAAATTTAGCCTTTGGGTACATTAATTCTGGATTAAGTAGCGACCAAATTGATAAACAAGCCTTCGAAATAGAGGTTGAGAAAAAAAAATATCCAGCAACTGTGATAACTAGACCTCTTAATGACAAAAAGTTGAGCTCTCTTTAGCACCATTTTGGACAAAGCTCAAAAGGTTACAACTCATTTTGAACAAAGATTTTCTTGAAAAACCGAATCGGTTGGTGTTAAATACATTTCATGAGTGGGGAAACATCAAGTTACGATCAACAAGTAGAGTTAAAAAAAACGCCAAATATTAAAGTTGATATCAACGATTTACTATCAAGAGTAAGAGACGAGAAGAAAAAAGAGAGAAAAGAAAATCTTTTATTCTTAGGTCTAATTGGTTCAGTGATAGTGATTACTGGTATAATCGCGTCTCTTTAATTAAATACGATAGTATTCAATATTTTCGTTAACATTCTAATAAATCTATCTTCATTAGTTTTATTAATATCACGAACTGCTTTTAAAGTTACGTCTTTTTCAATTGTATTTGTATCCAATCTTGGCAATCCGAATAAAAGATAAAGATTATTTTTATCTTTTTTAAGTAATTTTCTTTTTAACAAACTGTTTAATTTTCTAAGCGCTGTAGGTCTTGGTATTCCTGATAACTCAGATATAGTCATTGCATTTAAACCTTGGTTTCCCCAATTGTTAAGTTTTTCAACGAAATTATCTGCTGTTAATTCTGGACTTATATTTTCTTTAAAACCTTTATTCATTACAAGATTTTGATTATAAGCACACTGAGCCCAGATAGCCCAGGTCTCTATATCTCCAAAAAATTTTTTCCAACCTACGATAGTCGGTATTTGAAATTCAAAAAAGATAGTCCAAATTTGTGTGAAATTATCTCTTATTTTTTTATCTAAAATAGAGTTTTCAACTTTTTTGTTTAAATAACCTGCTTTACTTAAAAAATCTGTAAATCTTGAAAGTAATCTTGCCATGTTTCGTATTGAATCTTTTGGTTTTTGGTACTCTTGGCCTTTACGATTTATCATTATTTTTTTTTTATCTTTTTTAATAGCTCCATCTCTCTCCATTTCTAGAATTTTTCTTCTAGTAGTTTCCTTTGAAATTAGTAATTCCCTTGATAAATCAATCACATTTATTTTTGGTATCTCATAAGCTTCTTTTGCATAAAACTCATCAAATGAATTTTTAATTTGATAGTCTCCATATGCTTTAAAAGTTTTGTGTACTAAATGAATTAAGATTAAATACTTATCAAAGTCTTTAAATCTATTATAAGCAGCATGTAGCCATTGTTGTTGAAAATAAAATCTTTCTGTAACGATATAATTAAAATTTTTGTGATAGACGGATCTAATTTGTTCTTCTTGGATCTGATTTGAAAATTTTAACTCTCTTAATGACATTTTTTATTATTTACGCAAATAATCTTAAATTTTATGATTTAGCAACCCCAAAATGAACAAATATGCCTTGAAATTTATTTTTTTTCGTTCATAAAGCGAGTGAGGGAATTGTGGAATTTGTAAAAACCGTTGGACCACTTGGCATGATTTTTATCATGTTTTCTTTAGGTCTTAATTTATCTTATAAAGATTTCTTTGAGGTATTAAAAAAACCAAGAAATCTTATCGTTGCACTGATTTGTCAAATGATAACGCTTCCATTAATTGGAATTATCATTATTTCCTTCTTTCCAATGCAGGCCGAATTTCAACTTGGAGTATTCTTATTATTAATTCTACCCTCTGCAGTTATGTCAAATTACGCGACCAAACTTGTAAAAGGAAATGTAGCATTATCGATAACTATCACTTCAATTTGTGGATTGGCATCATTCATAACGATCCCAATGTTTTTAAAGATTTACGCGGCATTCTTTTCATCAGTAGAATTTGATCTAAACCTTTTAAAATTTTCGGTTAGAATGTTTTTGTTTATAGCCTTACCAACATTTGTTGGAATTCTTGTAAGGGGAAATTTTAAAAAGTTTTCTGAGCAAAATAATTTAAAATTTGATAGAGCGGCGCTAGCTTTATTTATAATCATTTTATTAGTTGCTATATTTACAGAGCAAGGAAACTTAGGTGGTTACTTTGCAGATGCAGGAGCTATTGCATTTGTAGTGATTATTTCAGTTTTGACATCTGTATATATAATAACAAGTTATACTTTAAGAGATGTAAGGGTAAAAAGAACTATTATGATTGAAGCTATGTTACAAAATGGTGCAATGGGTTTTATCGTTGGAGCTCAATTATTCCATGAGATTGAATATATTACTCCAATAGCAATTTATGCTTTGATACAATACGTTGCTTTAATGTTTTACATTGGTAATATAAATATAACCAGAATAACTGCAAAGTAATTTAGAATATTGGCGGGGTAGCTCAGTTGGTTAGAGCGCGGGACTCATAAGCCCGAGGTCAGTGGTTCGATCCCACTTCCCGCTACCACAAAATTTTTCTAAGTTTAGTTAAATTCATCGATGGATTTGGTGGAAAGATTTTTTTCCCTGAAGCTTTTTTTATTTTACTATTATATCTTTTAGCAAAATTGTAAACAGACTGTGTTTTACCACCTATGTTTATAATACCTTTTTTATTTAATAATTTTGGAATCATTTTCGCAACATCTTCTTGAAAAATAAAATTAGTTTTTACATCGTAAAAAGCTGATTTGTGGATAAATGGTTTTTCACACATCATAATTCTTAAAATAAGTGAATTATTATACATTTTAACGGCACATTCTCCACCAAGTTTAGAAATCGCATATTTATTAATAGGGTTAACAGAGTCTTCCTCTGTATAATTTCCTTTAATCCCTGGATACACATAACCAGTTGAGAAATAGATAAGCTTTATCTTTAAACTTTCACATACTTTTACAACGTTACATGTCCCAATTATATTTATATCAATACTTTTTGAAATTTTTTTATCATGTATATTCATAGGTCGTGATAACCCAGCTACATGTATAAAATATTTTGGCCTTTTTAATTTAAGATACTTTACTAATGATCGAAGATTCAAAATATTCATTTGAGATTTGCTAGGAAAGTAGTAATTTTTTGAGTCAACAGTCTTTTTTAATACTGTAGCAAATCTTCCATTTCCCCCGCTTACAACAATTTTATTTATATTTTTTTTCAATTTTATTTAGATTTTATTCTTTTATATATATATAAGCTTATTATCAAAAGCACAATGAATAAAGTATTTCTAAATTTAGGTCGTCAACCACTCGCAAATTCTTTTTTAAAAGATATTAATAAAAATACTTTGCGAAATGAATTTTTCTACAATTTAAAAATATGCTTCAATACGAAAAATTATTTAGTTTCAATAGTTAAGCCTGTAAATCCAAAAAAACAATATACCGACAAATATGCTCACAGGGCTTCCGAGTCAAAGACTATGAGGTCAGCATTTAAAAAAGTTGCAAAAAAATTAATTAAAAGATTTAGGCCAAAAAAAACTATGGAAATAGGAAGTAATGATGGAGTTTTTTTAAAAAATTTTAATAAAAAGTCTGTTATCGCTGTAGAGCCATGCAAAAATCTTGCTAAATTAACAAAGAAATTATTTAAAACATATGATGAATTTTGGAATTTAAAACTAGCAAACAAACTAATAAAACAAAAAAAAGGTAAAATTGATTTAATTTTCTCCGCAAATACAATTTCACACATACCAAATTTAAAGGAAACGTTTCAAGGTATTTTTAATATTTTGTCTGATGATGGTGTTCTCGTAATAGAAGACCCTTCTTTGTTAAAAGTTCTTCAAAATAATAGCTATGATCAATTTTACGATGAACATGTTTATGTTTTTTCATCGATATCGATAAACAATATAATTAAAGATTATGGATTGAGGCTTTTTGATGTTGAAAATTTACCAACACACGGTGGATCTAATAGATACTATATTTGTAAAAAAAATGGAAAATATAAAAAAAGTTTAAGATTAAAGAAAGCTATTAAAAGAGAAGTTTCTTACAACCTTCATAAAATTGAAAGTTATTTGAAATTTTCAAAAAGAGTCAATTTATCTAAAAAAAACTTATTTAATTTGATAAAAAGATTGAAAAAAAAAAATAAAAAAATCATAAGCTATGGAGCAACATATAAATCTACAACTGTCTTCAATTATTGTAATTTTAATTCAAAACTGATTGATTATGTTACTGATACTACATTAAATAAACAAGGAAAGTATACACCAGGAACTCATATTAAGATAATTTCTCCAGAATACGGAATGAATAGAACCGTTGACTATGCTTTTCTAGGTGCTTGGAATTTTAAAAAAGAAATTTTTAAAAAAGAGAAAAATTTTTTCAAAAAGGGAGGAAAATTTATTACACATGTTCCAAGAGTGATGACACTTTCTAAATGATGAATAAAAAAGTATCCAAATGGCTTAATAATCAGAGAAGAAAACAGTTTTTAACTGTAAAAAAAATAGATCTATCTAAATTAACTAAGTGGGTTTATAACAAAAAAGAAATTTATCACAAAAGCAAAAAATTTTTTAAAATTGTGGGCATTAGAGTTAAGTCAAATTTTTATAATCAAAAAAGTTGGGATCAACCAATTATAGTTCAAAGTGAAATTGGTATTTTGGGTATTATAAAAAATATTAAAACTAATAAATATTTACTGCAAGCAAAAGTAGAACCAGGAAATATAAACAAAATACAAATTTCACCAACAGTTCAAGCAACAAAAAGTAATTATTCAAGAATTCATGGAGGTAAAACTATTCCATTTTTAAAATATTTTAAAAAAAAAAATAGAAATTTCTCTCTTCAATCTGAACAGGCTTTTAGATACTACAATAAAAAAAATTCAAATATCATTAGCTATGTAACTAAAAAAATTAATCTAGATGAAAAATTTAGGTGGTTTTCTAAAATTGAAATTCTGAACTTATTAAAGGAAAAAAATTTAATTAACATGGACACTTTATCTGTATTTTCATCATTCATAAAAAAAAGAAAAATTGATTTTCCGTTAAATAAAGAAAAAAAAATAATTATGTGGAGAAATTCTTTAAATAAAAAATATTTTCTTAAAAATAAGATTATAAATCTCAATTCGATTAAGAATTGGAATTTAACAAAAAAAAAAATTTATCATCAAACAAATAATTATTTTTCAGTAATTGGAATAAAAGTAAAAACTAATAAAAGGGAAATAACAGATTGGAATCAACCAATTATCAAAGGATCAAAAATGGCATTTGCCGGATATTTGATTAAAAAATTTAAAAATACAAATCATTATTTATGTAGATATATTTTTAAGCCTGGTTCAAAAGAGGGTACATACACTTGCTCAGTAAACACTTCTCAATTTATCGGTTACAAAATAAATAAAGATCTAACAAATTTTCAAAAAAAATTAATCTCAGAATTCTTTATAAAATCCAAAGATTTGATTTACGATAATATTTTATCTGATGAGGGAGGGAGATTTTATCATTCGCAAATTAAATATATGGCATGTAGATTAGACAAAAATATAGACATTGAATTACCGGAAAGTTATATATGGTTATCTCAAAATCAAGTAATTGATTTAATTTTTGAACAAAAAATTGATATAGAGGCAAGATTACTTTTTGGTATTATTAATTTTAAGGAAACAATTTAATTGAAAGTTTTAATTTTAGGCTACTCGAATATTATTAGAAAGAGAGTCTTAAGTGTTTTAAAAGAAAAAAAGATTAAAGTACTTGTAGCATCAAAATCATATAAAAAAAAAATTCCAGGTATCATAAGACAATTTCATTCTTACGAACAAGCTTTAAAGAAAAGTAAGCCGAACATTGTTTATATTTCTTTACCTAATTCAAAACATTTTGAATGGGCTAAAAAATCCTTAAACTATAAATATAATACTGTAGTTGACAAACCAATTACTTCTAATGAGAAACAGTTAAATGAGTTGTTAGAACTATCAAAAAAAAATAAGAGACTGTTAGTTGAGTCCACCTTTTTCAATTATCACATACAAATAAAAAAAATAATTAGAATGTACAGAAATGATACACATAAAAAAATTAATGCGAAGTTTATTATTCCAAAACCCGATAAAAAAAGTATCTTGATTTCTAAAAAACTCCAAGGCGGTGTCTTAATGGATATGGGGCCTTACATTTCTTCAATTCCAAGATTATTTAAACTAAAAAAAATTAATAAATAAAAAGATAAAAATAATAAAAAATAAAGAAAAACTAATTATATCAATTAAATTTTTAATGAGCTTTAAGGAAGGAGATTATGAAGGGTTTTTTAAGTTTGGTGGGAAATATAAAAATCAAATTATAGTATCTAATAAAAAAACAAAAAGTTATATCTCAAGAGCCTTTTCACCACCTGATGATGAAAATTTAATTTTAAGGTCAATTTCAAAAAAAAAGAAAAAGATTATTCAATTTAAAAAAGATAATTGTTTTAAAAATTTTTTTACAGAAGTTTTAAAAATTATTAAAGAAAAAAGATTCGATTTTTATTATGAGAGAATGAAACACGATGTAATTTTAAGGAATAATTTAAATAAAAAATTATCTAAATAATGTTTCAAAGTTTTTCGCATTTTTATCCTTAATACTGATATTTATTTTTTTAACTGGCCATTTTATTTTTATTTTCGGATCATTATATTTAAGTGACCTCTCGTCTATTGGCGATCTATATTCAGTGCAACTGTAACAAATTATATTTTCTCTTTTTAATGTTAAAAAGCCATGTGCAAATCCTGGTGGTATAAATACTGAAGTACAATTTTTTTCACTCAATTTTATTGAGAAGTATTTTCCATAGGTTTTTGAATTTTTTCGTAAGTCTACTGCGACATCGTATATTTCTCCTTTTAAGACCGAAATCAATTTTCCCTGGGGTTTTCTAACTTGATAATGCAAACCTCTTAAAACATTTTTTTTTGAAACAGATAGTATTTGAAATTTAAATTTTTTTTTTATTAATTTTTCTAATATTAATTCCCTTAAATATCCTCTTTTATCTTGGTGTTTTATACCATTTACAATCATAAGACCTTTAAATTTTGTTTTTTTTATTTTCATTTAAGATATTAATTTTTTCAAGTAATTTGAATAATCGCACTTTCCATAAAATTGAATTGCGTTCAAAACTTCTTTTTTTCCAATCCATTTATTATTAAAAGCAATTTCCTCAAGGCAAGCAATTTTAAAACCTTGTCTATTTTCTATTGCTGATACAAATGCACTAGTTTTATAAAAATCTTCTATGGAACCGGTATCGAGCCATGCACCACCTCTTCCCAAAATATCAGATGTAAGTTTTTTTTTTTTTAAATAAATTTCTAATAAATCAGTAATTTCTAATTCATTTCTATTTGAAGGTTTAAGTTTTTTGGCATATTCAACAACCCTTTTATCAAAAAAATATAAGCCAGTTATTGCCAAATCAGAAATAAATTTTTTTGGTTTTTCTTTTAACATTGTAATTTTTCCAGTTTTTGAAGTCTTGGCAATTCCAAATAGCTCAGGTTTAATAACTTTATGTAAAATTACTTTTGCACCATTCTTAAGCTTTGTACAATTAATCAGTTTTGAAGTTAAATTTTGTCCATAAAAAAAATTATCTCCAAGAATTAATGCGATATTTTTATTATCAATAAATTTTTCACCAAGAAGAAATGCATCAGGAAGACCTTTTGGGTACATTTGTTCTTTATACACAATATTAATACCAAGCCGTTTTCCATCTGGTAAAATTTTTTTATATTGATTTAATTGCCCCTTGTTAACAATAATTAAAATATCTTTTATTTTTGCTAACATCAAAATGGAAAGAGGATAAAAAATCAAAGGTTTATCATAAATTGGTAGCAGTTGTTTGTTTACAGCTTTTGTTAACGGACTCATTCTAGTACCCATACCACCAGCTAAAATAATTCCTTTATTTATCATTTAACAACCCCAAATCTCTTTGTGATATCCTTTTTTTTTAAAGTTGTATAGTATTTCATATTTTTAAAATACCAATTAAAAGTATTTTCTAAACCTTTTTTAAGATTTATTTTAGATTTCCACCTAAGTTTTTTAAAAATTTTTTTACTGTCTAGTGCGTATCTAAAATCATGGCCAGGCCTATCTTTAACAAACTTTATCTTAACTTTTTTACCTAATTTTATTTTTTTCTTAGCAATATTTATTAAAAGTTTTGTAATATCTAAATTGCTGCTATTTATATTAGATCCAATATTATAGAATTGCCCTTTAGCTCCATTCTTAAATACTTTAAACAAAGCCTCACAGTGATCATCTACAAATATCCACTCCCTAGAATTTTTTCCTTTTCCGTATAGAGGAAGCGGTTTGTTCTTAATAATATTGTAAATTAACTTTGGTATCAATTTCTCAGGATGTTGATGGGGACCGTAGTTATTTGAACAATTCGTTATCATTGCATTAAGTTTAAAAGTTCTAACATAAGAATATACGAGATGATCCGATGATGCTTTTGACGCAGCGTAAGGCGAACTTGGTTTATATGGGTCATTTTCTTTACTTCTACCTTTAAGTATATCGCCATAAACCTCATCAGTCGAAATATGAATAAACTTAGATTTGTTGTTTTTTTTTGTAAGTTCTCTAAATTCTTCTAATAAATTGAATACTCCAACTATATTACTCTTTATAAACTCAGCAGGTCCATCAATTGATCTATCAACATGAGTCTCTGCCGCTAAATTAAATATCGCAATAGGTTTGTACAAGTTTAGAATTTTTTTTAACTTAGATCTATTATTAATATCCAATCTAACAAATTTGTAATTTTTTTTATTAGAAAAATCTTTTGTATTGTAAAAATTCGAGGCATAATTGACTTTATCAATATTAATTACAAAATAGTTTTTCTTGATTAATAATCTTATAAGATTACTGCCAATAAATCCCAAACCACCAGTTACAATTATTTTTTTCATTACTTTTTTTTTTACAACAATAGTTATTTTAAGTATACTTCATTATCAAATGGAATTTACAAGCAATAATTTAACTTTTGTAATAGTCACATTTAACAGTAGAAAAGTAATCTACGATTGCTTAAATTCCCTACCCAAAGATTTTCATAAATTAATAATTGAAAATTCATCAGATGAGGAATTAAAAAAAGAATTAGAGCAGAATTATGATAAAACTGAGGTAGTTTTGTCTAAGAATATCGGGATGGGAGCTGGAAATAATCTTGGTATTATTAAATCAAATACACAGTATGTTTATGTGTTAAATCCAGATGTGGTGTTAAAACATGATACTATATTAAATATCAATAATTCAGTTTCTGAACTAAATAATTTTGCAATCCTATCACCTGTATCAGATAATTTAGATTATCCAAATTATAAGTTAAATTTTAGTAAATCACAAAATTATCATGAGAGTATAATTAGAGATGTTGAAGAGATTGATGGTTACTCAATGATTATTAATAAAGATTATTTTGATAAAGGTGCTTTTTTTGATGAAAAATTTTTCCTGTACTTAGAAAATGTTGACCTATGTTTAAGGGCAAAAAAAAGGGGGGGGGAATTATTTATTATTACAAATTCTAGAATTCATCATCTTGGAGCTAAAGCTGTAGATGACAAATATAACGAAGAGATAGAACTTTCTAGAAACTGGCATTGGATGTGGTCAAAACTCTATTTTAATAAAAAACATCGAGGAATTTTTATTTCATCATTATTAGGATTAATTAGTTTATTAGGAAACTTTCTTAAATATTCTATATACTTAGTCACTTTTAACAAAAAAAGAAATATTTATAGAATGAGGATGTCAGGTATAATTAATTCTTTATTGGGAAGACAATCTTGGTACAGGCCCAAAATAAACTAATGACCTGGAAATTCAATTAAATTTTCAACTTTATAGCCTTTCTCTATTAACTTATCAGATCCACCTAGGTCAAATAAGTTTATAACAAAAATGAATGCTCCAACTCTCCCTTTTGAGATTTCAATTAGTCTTGAGGCGGCTTCAGCTGTTCCACCAGTAGCAATTAAATCATCAATTATTAAAACAGTGTCATTTTCATTTATAGAGTCTTTATGAACTTCAATAGTCGCAGTTCCATATTCTAACTCAAAATCAACTGAGTGAGTTTCAGCGGGCAATTTATTTTTTTTTCTTAACATTATAAAAGGTTTTTTGAGAATATATGAAACAGCAGACGCAAACACAAAACCTCTAGATTCAACGGCTGCAATTTTATTAAATCTAAACTTTTTGGATCTTTCAACTATTTGATTAATTGTCTCTTCAAAAGCTTTTTCATTCTTTATTAAAGTTGTAATATCTCTAAACAAAATCCCCTTTTTAGGATAGTCAGGTATAGATCTAATAAGTTTTTTTAAGTCCATTTAAATTTGCGTTATATTATTAAATAAACTATCTTTTAAATATGGCAAACAATAAATTAGCAATTATTGGTGGAAGTGGATTATATGATGTTGAAGAACTCAAAGATAGAGAGTTATTAGACATAAATACTCCTTGGGGAAAACCTTCAGATAAAATTTTAAAAACAAATTACAAAAGTAAAGAAGTCTATTTTTTACCAAGACACGGAAGAGGGCACTTTATAAATCCATCCAACATCAATTTTAGAGCAAACATCGATGCTCTCAAGCAACTAGGTGTTACAGATATTGTCTCTATTTCAGCAGTTGGATCGCTTAAAGAGAACTTGCCTCCAGGGAAATTTGTCATCGTAGATCAATTTATCGATAGAACTTTTTCAAGGAATAAGACTTTTTTTGAAGATGAAATTGTAGCCCATGTATCAATGGCCAACCCCACTTCAAATGGGTTAATGAACGCTTGTGAGGATGCAATAAAAAAAGAAAAAATTGATTACCAAAGAGGTGGTACTTATGTGGTTATGGAAGGCCCTCAATTTTCAACTTTAGCAGAATCTAATTTATATAGATCCTGGAAGGCAGATGTAATCGGAATGACTAATATGCCTGAAGCAAAATTAGCTAGAGAAGCCGAGATAAGATATGCATCTGTTTCTATGGTCACAGATTATGATTGCTGGCATCCAGACCATGAAAATGTTGATGTTCAGCAAGTAATAAAAGTTCTTTTAGGTAATGCTGCAAAGGCTAAGAATATGATAAAAAATCTTATAGAAAATTTTGAAAATCATGTTGATTCTAGAGATCCAACCAATAATTGTTTAGATGTAGCAATAATAACAGCTCCCGAAAAAAGGACACAAAAAACTAAGGATAAATTAAAAACAATTGCTGGAAGAGTTTTGAATAAGTAAAAAAAAACCCCCCGCCAAAGCGGAGGGTTTTAAATATTTTCTAAAATTAGTATTATTTAGAACGATTTAGCAACAGATAATGCTAAAATTTCAGTGTCTATATCTGCTGTAACTTTCGTATTATTTGATGTTGTAACTGAAACATCGTCATAGTCTGTTTCACTGTACTCAAGTTTAACAAAACCAAAACCTGTTTCTTTTTTAAGACCCAAGCCTAATTTTATACCATCTAAGTCTTGTTCAACAGTTTTATCAGTTGATGAAACTGATTGCACTACTGACTCAACATCTGCTCTTACAAATCCAAATGTTCCAAAAACTTTAAGGCCATCTCTAACTTCTTTTTGAGGCTGTAAATAGAATGTTAAATGTCTACTTACATCTGCAGTACCTTTGTTAGTTCCTGTTGTAGTTGTGCTAGAATCTTTTAACGAGACCTGTGTAGTTGATCTACTTTCAAATTCTGCTTCGAAAGGAATAAAATCAATACCAACGCTCATGTTATCACTAACAGCTTTTTCAATGAAAATTGAAGCAAAGGTTACATCATTGCTAATGTTCTTAGTAGTGTCAGTAGTACCGTCGCTGTCAATATCATCTTTTAAATTTGATTTAACATCAGCAGAACTTACAGTGAAACCTACAGAACCAGTTGCATATGATGTAGTTGCAAAACCAAGCAAGAAAATAATGCTTAAAACTAGTTTTTTCATGTTGTACTCTCTTTTATTATTAATTAATTAATATTAAGCTGAGTCTTTAACAAAATAATCTTTAAAAGTATAGAAAAGTGAGCCTATAATTTATGGCTTTAAAGTTGAATCTTAATAAAAACTAGTAAAAACAAGCATTTTTTGTTGCATAAATATCACATTTTATAATTATTTTATCAGGGTCATTAAATTAGATATAAATACTATCTTTAACTATAAATTTAGCTGAATCATTAAAACAAAAATGAAAATAATTCTAATATTTATATTTTTTAGCATTTTAATATCTAGTTCAAATGCAGATGAAATTATTTTTGATGAATTAAAAATAAAAGATGAAAAGCATAAATTTATAAAATCAAAAATGTCGATAATCAACAGATTTGAAGAGGCTAAATTTATTAATAATTTTTACTATTATTCAGAGGATAAAGTTCTAAAGAATTTTATTGATGCAGCCTTCTTTAATGCCACTATGTATCCAGGTCAAGCTACGTCTTGGTTTAGGAATTTTGCTCTCAAAAAAAAATCTAAACAAGCCTGCGTTCCTTCAGAAAAGAATATATTTCTCGAGGTAAAAAGTATAGGAAGTCACATATCTTGTTTGAATATAAGATTTTTGGATGAAAATAAATTAGCCAGTCCAAATTTTGTAAATGAACCTAAATATTTCCCTCTTGAGAGAAGAAAGTTTTTAATAAAAAAAATAATTAAACAGAATGAATTAAATTTTCCAAAAAAAATGATCAGAGCTGAGCATTATTTTTATAGAGCTGGAGACATTTATTGGGTTTTAATTTCATCTCAAATAGATAAAGATTCCAAAGATGAGATTGATCTATTCATTAAAAAAATTTTTAAAGATCATACCAATTATGAAGAACAAATCAGAATGAATGCTAGTGTAATGCTTGATTTTCAAACTTATCAATGAGAAATAATAAATGAAAATTGAAGGTAAAGAACATCGCACAATCTGGTTTGAAAATAACGTAGTAAAAATAATTGATCAAACAAAGCTTCCACATAAATTCGTAATTAAAGATTTAAAAAAAGTCAAAGAGGTAATCAATGCTATTCAAACAATGGAAGTAAGAGGTGCCCCATTGATAGGTGCAACAGCCGCATATGGTTTAGTGTTAGCAATATTAGAAAATAAAGATCAATCTTACTTAAAAAAATCGGCTGAGGACTTAATAAAATCAAGACCAACTGCAATTAATTTAAAATGGGCTGTTGATAGAATGATGAATAAACTTTCAGGTGTAAATAGCGAAAAAATCTTAGATATTGCATTGGATGAAGCAAAAGAAATTTGTGAAGAAGATATAAAGTTTTGTGAAAATATAGGATTAAATGGTCTAAAGATAATCGAAGAAATTCATAATAAAAAAAAAGATACAGTGAATATTTTAACTCACTGTAATGCGGGATGGCTTGCAACAATTAATTGGGGAACAGCTACCTCTCCAATTTATCATGCACATAAGAAAGGAATTCCAATTCATGTTTGGGCAGATGAAACAAGACCTAGAAACCAAGGCGCAAACCTAACATCATATGAATTAAATGAAGAAGGAATTAAAAATACAATAATTGCAGATAATACAGGTGGAATTTTAATGCAAAGAGGACAAGTTGATCTGTGTATTGTTGGAACTGACCGTACATTATCTAATGGCGATGTATGTAATAAAGTAGGAACTTACTTAAAAGCTTTGGCTGCTAAAGATAATAATGTACCGTTTTATGTAGCATTACCAAGTTCAACTATCGATTGGAAAACTATAGACTCTAAAGATATTCCTATTGAAGAAAGGAATTCAGAAGAGTTGTCAAAAATTGAAGGTCTTGATGAAGATGGAAAAGTAAAAAAATTGCAGATATACCCAAATAAAAGTAAGGCTATGAATTTAGCATTTGATGTTACTCCAGCTAAATATATAACTGGTCTTATAACAGAAAAAGGT
>CACKRX010000015.1 GCA_902602575.1 uncultured Pelagibacteraceae bacterium
CTTCAGTGATAGTAGCAAGGCACTTTGTTGGAAAACATTTTCAAAAAAAATTTTCTAAATATCCACCACCAGGAGTAATTGTTGAGGTTGTTCAATCATCCAATTTTTTTGACAGTATTGAAACATTTGGAACTGCTCTATCAAAAAAAAATAAAAATTTTAGAGTCAAAAAAAGTGAAATACTTGATGAAAAAATTCTTATTGGAAAAGTATTTAATGAAGGTGAAGTTTTATTAAGAACAAAAAATGAAATTATCATTGCTCCCTTTAAAGGTGTTTTGGGAAAAAGAGAAATTGCTCAAGGTGTTCTAGGAACAGAGTCTTTTATCCTCACTCTAGATGATACCTCATCGATCATTATGAATATAAAAGTTCCCGAGATTTATCTTAAAATTTTAAAACCAGGTCTAATTGCTGAAGTTAGATCAGATGCGTTTGATAAAATATTTTATGGTAAAATAGACTCTGTGAGTTCTCGGGTAGATCCTAGCACAAGATCAGTACTCGCAAGTATCACAGTGGACAACAAAAATTTAGAATTAGTCCCAGGAATGCTTTTAGATATACAGATTATTTATAATGAAACTCAAGAAATAGGAGTTCCTGAAAACTCATTATTGATACAGGGTGATACAGCTTTTGCTTATAAAGTTTTAGAGGATAATACTATTGAGAAAATTGAAGTAAAAATTGGAAAAAGAAATTATGGAAAAGTTTCTATTCTTGATGGTTTGTCTGTGGGCGATAAGATAGTAAAAGAGGGAATTTCAAAAGTAAGAGATAAAATTAAAATTAAAATCATTAATTAAAAGATGTTCTTAACAGACTTATCAATCAAACGACCAGTCGTCTCAATGGTTATGAGTATAGTCATGGTTATGTTTGGTATTTTAGTTTTTTTTGAAATACCAACTAATGAATTACCAGATATTGACCGACCAGTAGTATCAGTTCAGACTGATTACAAAGGGGCCTCAGCTCAGGTTATTGACACTCAGATAACACAAAAGATTGAGGATTTTATTGGAGGCACCCCTGGTCTCGTTTCAATTGACTCTATGAGTGAAGATGAAAGGTCAAGAATTGATATGACCTTCAAAGATAATCTTGATATTGACGATGTTGCCAACGATGTGAGAAGTGCAATCTCAAGAGTAGTGGATAATTTACCAAAAGAAGCTAGCGCTCCAGAAATTTTCAAACAATCCGCAGGCTTTAGAACTACTATGTGGTTGAGTTTTAGCTCAGATTTTATGAGTGATTTAGAGCTCACCGATTTTGCTGATCGATATTTGGTAGATTATTTCTCAACTGTAGAAGGAGTAGGACGTGTGAGATTAGGTGGTGAAAGAGAGCTCTCTGTGAGAGTTTGGTTAGATCCTCTTTCGCTAGCTGCTAGAAATTTAACTACTCAAGATGTTGAACAAGTTTTGAATTCTGAAAACTTAGAATTTCCTGCAGGTAGAATAGAGTCAAAAGACGTAGATCTTTCAATTAAACTTGAGAACGCTTATGAAAATTTAGACTCTTATAAAAAACTACCTTTGAAGAGAGCAATTGACGGTTCTGTAACAACTTTAGAAGATGTTTCTAGGATTGAGTTTGGTCCAGTCTCTACAAGAACGCTTTTCAAAGGAAATGGAAAAAAAGTTGTAGGTATTGGTATTTATCAAAACTCAGATGCTAATACGATCGCGGTTGCTACAAAAGTAAAAAAGAAAATTAAAGATATACAAAGTTCTATACCTGATGGATCTACATTAGAGGTTTCTTTTGATAGATCGAATTATGTCTCAAATGCAATTAAAGAAGTGTACAAAACATTATTTGTAGCATTAATTTTGGTCACACTTATTATTTATCTTTTTTTAGGCAACATCAGAGCTTTAGTAGTACCAATTGTAGCTTTGCCAGTCTCTTTAATATCAACTTTTTTAGCAATTTATTTTTTTGATTTTTCAATAAACCTTTTCACTCTTATGGCATTAGTTCTTGCAATAGGAATCGTAGTGGACGATGCAATTGTAATGTTGGAGAATATATACCGAAGAGTTGAGAAAGGTGAGAGTTCATTGGTTGCTGCATATAAAGGATCAAGACAAGTGTCTTTTGCAATTATAGCAACCACTTTAGTTCTTGTTGCTGTATTCATACCTTTAATTTTTATAGAGGGCTTAGCTGGAGTGTTGTATGCTGAAACAGCTGTAACTTTAAGTTTTGCAGTGATAATATCAAGTTTTGTAGCATTATCTTTAAGCCCGATGATTGCTAGCAAAGTTTTAGACACAAAATCAAAAAGAAATAAATTAACTCTTAAATTTGAAAAAAGATTAAATGATTTTAAGGAATTTTATATTTACACTTTAAAATATTGGATATTAAAGAAAAAAAGTATAATCGCTTTTTTGATATCAATTTTAATATTGTGTATTGGTTTATTTATTTATATTCCAAAACAACTCATACCAAAAGAAGATAGAGGTGCTTTCTTTGTAATAGTAAAAGCACCTCAAAGCTCAGGGTTTGAGTTTACCTCCTCAAAAACTCAGGATATCGAAAAATTGTTATTACCAAAAGTGGGACAAGGTGAGTATAGAAGACTAATTTTAAGGGTGCCGGGTTTCGGAAAAAGTAGTAAACAAGTCAACTCGGCTTTTATAATTGTATTGTTGGAGGATTGGAAAAAAAGAAACAGAAAAGGTAACAGAATAATGATGGAGTCTTTTAGAGAAATTTCAAAAGTTCCAGGTGTTTTATCATTTCCTGTTATGCCTCAGGGAATAAGAACCGGTGGTGTAGAGAAACCAGTTCAGTTTGTAATATTAGGTAATACCTATGAAGAATTAATCCAATGGAAAGAAACTATAAAAAAAGAAGCCAGAAAAAATAATAATTTAGCTAATATCGAAGACGATTTTGAATTAAATAAACCGATTATAAATGTAAAGATCGATCAAAAGAAAGCATCAGATCTTGGCGTATCTACTTCAGAAATAGGTCGAACAATTGAAACTATCTTTGGCTCCAGAAGTGTCACAAAATTTACAAAGGATGGTAAAGAATATTCAATAATCCTGCAGGGAGATATTAAAAATAGAAATGAACCTTCAAGTTTAAATAAAGTTTATGTTAGATCAAAAAACTCTGGTCAATTAATTGCTTTATCGAATTTAGTGACAATTAATGAAAGAGGAACTGCTCCATTTCTATCAAGATATAATAGACAAAAAGCAGTTACCATTTCTGCAAATATCGTAGGAGATTATACCCTTCAAAATGCCTTGTCTTTTTTAGAAAAAGTTGTTCAAGAAAATACACCTAATGCCAGAATTGATTTCAAAGGGGAAAGTGAGCAATTAAAAGAAATAAGTTTTCAGATTTATGTAATATTCTTTTTAGCTTTAGTTACAGCATATCTTGTGATGGCGGCTCAGTTTGAAAGCTTTGTCCATCCTTTCACAATAATGCTGACAGTCCCACTAGCAATATTTGGTGGAATTATAGGTCTACTGCTCGTCGGAAGCTCAATTAATGTTTACAGTCAGGTAGCTTTAATAATACTAATTGGATTAGCAACAAAAAATGGGATATTGATTGTTGAATTTGCAAATCAGTTAAGAGATGAGGGGAAAAATCAATTAACCGCGATTTTGGAATCATCAGCACTAAGATTAAGACCAATCTTAATGACTTCTATATCTACCATTATTGGAGTTCTACCATTGGTAATAAGTAGTGGCCCAGGTGAGGCGAGTAGATTATCTGTTGGTATTACTATATTTGCTGGAATGATATTTTCGACCTTTTTTACACTTTATGTAGTTCCAATAATTTATTTATTATTAGGAAAGAATACAAAAAGTATAAATCATATTGAAAAAGAGTTAGAAAAAGAACTTAATCAATAAACAATAAATTTTTTCCTATTAAGCTTTTTTTTACATTTTATAAGCTGAGTTTTATATTGATCTGAATACTTTTTTACTTTTTTTGCATAAGAAATTACCTTTTCATTTTTTTTATAATTTTTATAATTTCCCCATCCTTCGTGATATGCAATATATTGTTTGAATGCATCATTTTTAGGAATCTTTAAAAGTTTTGATGATTTATTTGTATACCAGCCAATAAAATCAACACTATCCTTAAATCTTGTTCTAAGCGCTAATGGTTTATTCTGTTCCTCCCTATATTGTTTCCATGTTCCCTTTACGGCCTGAGAATATCCAAATGAACTTGAGGGTCTTTTAAAAGGAATTATTTTAAAAAGTTTTTGTCGTTTAGGTTTTGCAAGCCAATGGAAATCTGACTCAAATTTAATAAATGCAAGTTGTATGTGCATAGGTGTTCCCCATTTTTCCTCAGTCTTTTTTGCATGTTTATACCAAAAGTATCTTTCAGAAAATATTGAGCAACTACTTGAGGTATTTTTTGGAATAGATGAACAGCTCAGCAAAAATAAAAAAATTGATAAAGATAAAAAAAATTTAAAACGAATCACCCTTTATTTATAATTTATTTACGTTTTTTTCTCCATTCCCAAGGCACTTCAAAATTTCCTGCCCATAAACCTTTTTTTTCTTTTTTTGCATCATTTTCATTTATAATATATTTTTTTGAATATTTAGTGTAAGCAACAGCTAAACCGTTCCTAACAAGCCAAGAATTAATATCCCGTCTTTTCTTAAAGCAAATAGCGACAACTCTATTATATCTATCCACAGATTTCTTTTTACATACCAATATTTCATCTTTAACAAACTTTTTTAATAAACTAGTAGTTTTAAGTCCACACTCATAATCTTTATTAAATGTGATTACGTTCAGGCTCAACCAAGGCTTAGAGCATATTTGATTGTTTTCAGGTGCATCGATACCGTAA
The DNA here is from genome assembly GCA_902602575.1 of uncultured Pelagibacteraceae bacterium. Classification (GTDB taxonomy): domain Bacteria; phylum Pseudomonadota; class Alphaproteobacteria; order Pelagibacterales; family Pelagibacteraceae; genus Pelagibacter. The sequence goes on from CACKRX010000015.1 coordinate 4,883, forward strand.
AGTCTAATTTTATTTCCCTTTATTCTAATTGTGTCGCCATCTATTACTTTTGCATATCCTGTTATTTCCTCTGAGTAAGAATTGGTTTTGGAAAAAAAAATTATTAATAAAATTAAATATATAATTTTATTCTTTTTTAGTTTTAAACAGGATTTCATAAACTTTGTAAATCAAAAAAGGTATTATTACACCTAGTAAGTTACCATTTAGATCACCTGTTTGAAAGCTGCGATTTGGTATGACCAAATGGAAAAGTTCAAGGACTATGGATAAAGAAACCAAATATACAAATAATCTTTTTTTTGTTTTAAAGGCGAAAAGACCAAGAATTGAAATCAGAGAAAAAGCGTAAATGTGATTTGAGGATATTTGAAAAAAATCTCTAGTGATATGAGGTTGATTACTAAAATCATTGTATAAAAAAAAACCTAATATACTTCCTGGATATAGATATAAAATTATTAAACATATATTGGATAATTTGAAAATAAATTGAAGATTATTTGTAAAAATTTTCATTAATTTTATTTATTTTATTTATTAATTAATATATCAAATATTTCAATGAAACATCTTATTCTTATAAGACATGGACAAAGTGAGTGGAACCAACAAAAAAGATTTACTGGTTGGGTCGATATCGGATTAACAGACAAAGGTAGAGCTGAGGCTAAAAAAGCTGGTGAATTAATAAAAGAGAAAAAAATTAAACTTGATTCTTTTTATAGCTCCTACCAAAAAAGGGCAAATGATACTCTTAAAATTGTAATGAAAGAATTAAATGAAGATGAAAACTTAATTACTAAAAAATGGCAATTAAATGAAAGACATTATGGAGAGCTTACAGGTTTAAATAAAGAAGATATGAAGAAAAAATATGGAGAAGAGAAAATCCATCAATTTAGAAGATCATGGGATGTCAAACCTGGAGCTTTAGATAGGAAAAGCCCCTACCATCCGCTCAATATTGAAACTTATAAGGATATTCCAGTGTCTGATATTCCAGATACTGAGTCTTTAAAAGATACACATAAACGGGTAGTGGATTGTTATAATGAATTAATATTAAAAGATCTTCAAAATGGTAAAGGTGTATGCATCTCAGCCCATGGAAATTCTTTAAGAGCTCTATGCAAGTATCTTTTTAAAATCAATGAGAGGGAAATTTCTAAAATGGAAATACCAACCGGGAATCCTCTTTTAATAATTTTTGAGGACAAACTTCAAATTTCATCTGTAACATATCTTGATCAAGGAAGAGCCAAAAATTTAGTTGCTTTTTAGAAGTTTATTATAAATATCATAATTAGTTACATGTTTAAAGTTCACCTTGCTTTCAAAACCCATCAATTCATTTCTTGATAATAAATCATTCCACACCTCTGACATTGGGAAAGATTTATTGTTAAATTTTTTAAATATTTTCTTTTCTAATATCTGACATCCTGTGTAAACAAAATTTAAGGGCTTTGTTTTGTTAAGCTTATTCGCTTCAAGATTAAAGTCTCCTACCAAATTTTGGTCGAAGCTTTTATCCTTATTTACCACTAATAAAATATTTTTTGAATTTGAGTTAAAAAACTGATTTTCCATTTTTAAGATTTCATCAATATAATTTTCGTTCCATAAAGTATCTGGATTAAGAGTTAAAAAATATTCATTTTTGTTTTCCATGATCATATTTGAAATGCCTCCACCAGTATTGAGAATTTCAGGGACTTCCTCAAATAATTCTATATCAATATCAAAGTTTTTTTTTTCAATAAAATTTTTAAGTTGGTCTCGTTTGTAGTGGGCGTTTATCAGAATTTTTTTGAAATTTAATTTTTTTATAAGTTTAATAGTCTTTTCTAGGATAGTTTCATTTCCAATTTCAACAAGAGGTTTTGGAATTTTGTTTGTAATTGGAGATAATCTTTTTCCAAAACCAGCACCTAATATCACTGCAACCTCAATTTTTTTCATATAACTAACTTTTATATAATCTTATTATTATTTAAAATTATCCTTAACTCATCAAATACTTTCCTATTTTTAGTTCTTAATCTAATAAGACTCCATGTATAAGGAATGTATTTAAGATATCTATTTTTATTATCTCTTTTTGCAAGTCTTGAAAAAATTCCAAGAATCTTAAAATTTCTTAATACAGATAAAATTAAGAAGTCATTTTCAAATTTTTTAAGATCTCTATTTAAGTATTTTTTTGTAAAATGATTAAACATTTCTTCTTTTAAACTATTTGATGTTTTAAGTCTTACATCATCAATTAATGAAGCAAGATCATAAGCCGGGTTTCCAATGACTGCATCTTGACTATCTATTAAATGAAATTTTTTTTGTTTAAGCATTATATTTGAAACATGGAAGTCTCTATGCACAAAAACATTATCAGGTAATTTAATTTCCTTTGATAATTTTAAAAAAATGTTCTTAAATTTTTTTTTAAATTGATTTAATTTTTTCTTACTAAGTTTTCGAGGAAGGTACCATTCGTTAAACAAATAAGCCTCTTTTAAAAGTTTATCTTTTGAATATTTTACCATTTTATATTTTCTACCTGTAAAATCTCTATTATAAAATTTTTTTATTTTTTGAACTTTAAATAATAAATCTAATACTTTTATAAAAATTTTTTTTTTGTTTTTTCTATTTTTGAGAAGTTTGAGCAATGTAATATCCCCCAAATCGTTTACTTCTATTAAATTTTTTTTGTAATTGTTTTTTAATAATTTAGGAGCACAAATACCCCCTGAATTTAGTATTCTATTTATTGTATCATAGATTAATAAATTTTTTTTTTTGTTTTTTTTTGAAAAAATAATTATAGAATTTTTTGATCTATAAAAACTTCGTTCTGAGGCATCCCCTTTTAATTGAGTTACTTTTTTATTATTTAGCTTCATTTTTTCCAAAAAATTTTATTTTTAATAGCCTAGAATTATAATCATCAAAATATTTGAAATAAATTTCTATCCTTTTTTTTGGTTTAAAGTGAACTTTTTCTGGCCATTCAATAATTGAAATCACATTGTCATCCTCAAAAAGACCTATATTTAGACATTCTTTTTTATTTTTTAACCTATACAAATCAAAATGTTGAATTCTAAGTTTTTTAATCTTGTACTCATAAACTATATTAAATGTTGGGCTAGGTATTTCTGTAATCTTGGTTTTTTCCTTTTTTTGTAAATTATTGATTAAATATTTAACAAATGTAGTTTTACCAACTCCAAGTTCGCCGTATAAAAAAATTGTTTTAAATTTTTTAATAAATTTAGAAGTTTTCTCAGAAAATCTTTTTAACTCAATTTCTTTTGAAATTTTAATGTTGCTACGATTAGTAGCGGTAAGCATCTGGCTTATATGGTCCTTCTTGTTTTACGCTAATGTAATCAGCCTGTTCTTTTGACAGTTTTGTTAACTTTGCGCCAACTTTCTCTAAGTGTAACATAGCTACTTTTTCATCAAGATGTTTTGGTAAAACATAAACCTTTTTTTCATATTTAGAAGAATTATTCCAAAGTTCTATTTGAGCAGTGACTTGATTTGTAAAAGATGCACTCATTACAAAACTCGGGTGACCTGTTGCACATCCAAGATTAACAAGTCTGCCTTCAGCTAAAAGAATAATTCTTTTTTTGCTTGGTAATTCTATTTCGTGCACTTGCGGTTTAATTTCATCCCATTTATAATTTTTTAATGCTTCAACCTGAATTTCATTATCAAAGTGTCCAATATTACATAGTATCGCTCTATCTTTCATATCTCTCATATGATCTGCTGTTATAATATCTTTGTTGCCAGTTGCGGTTACGACTATGTCTGCCTCTTTAATCATTTCATCCATTAAAACTACTTCATAACCTTCCATCGCTGCCTGTAAGGCGCATATTGGATCAGTTTCAGTGATCATAACTCTTGCTCCGGATTGCCTCAATGATGCTGCACTACCTTTGCCCACATCACCAAATCCTGCAACAATTGCCACTTTACCTGACATCATCACATCTGTAGCTCTTTTAATCCCGTCGACTAAACTTTCCCTACACCCGTATAAATTATCAAATTTTGATTTTGTCACTGAGTCATTAACATTTATTGCCGGCACTAATAATGTCCCTTCGCTCTCCATCTTTTTTAATGCTAAAACACCTGTCGTTGTCTCTTCTGACAGACCTTTAATATCTTTCATTAAATGTTTATAATCTTTATGCATTAAAGCTGTTAAGTCACCACCATCATCTAAAATCATGTTTGGCTTCCAATCTTTTTTACCTTCGATTGTTTGCTTTACGCACCACCAATACTCTTCCTCGGTTTCACCTTTCCAAGCAAACACCGGTATTCCAGCTTTTGCTATCGCTGCAGCCGCATGATCTTGTGTTGAAAAAATATTGCACGATGACCATCTACACTCTGCACCAAGATCTACCAATGTCTCAATAAGCACAGCGGTTTGAATTGTCATGTGCAGACAACCTAAAATTCTAGCTCCTTTTAAAGGAAACTTTCCTTTGTATTCTTTTCTTAATGCCATAAGTCCAGGCATTTCAGTCTCAGCAAGAGAGATTTCTTTTCTACCGAACTCAGCTAGCTTGATATCTTTTACTTTATAATCGCTCATTTTAGCAAATCTTTTACATTAAAGGATAATTTATTCAATATATCAATTTAATTTTGGGAAAATAATTTCTACTTTTGCTCCCTTTTTATTAACATTATTAGATGCGATTACTTGACCTCCATGAAGATCGACTAGATTTTTAACAATATTCAATCCTAATCCAGAGTGTTCACCAAATTTATCTGGTCTGTTGCTATAAAATCTTTTAAAAATCCTGTCCGTATTTTTTTCTTTAAACCCAATTCCTTCATCAATTACACTTAGAGAAATTTTTCCATCTTTTTTCTGTGAGAGTTTGACTACAATATTCTGATTATCTTTACTAAATGAAATGGAATTTTCAAGAAGGTTTGCTAAGACTTGTTCAATCCTATTTTCAATACCTTTAATATTAAATTTTTCGCCAGAATTTTTAAACTGTAAATCTATATTAATACCCCGTTTTGTATTGTATATGGCGTTGAAGTCATCAACAACTGAGTCAGCAATTTTTTTTAGGTCTAAAATTTTCATACTTTCCCTTGTGATCGCGACTTCATCTTTTAGCATCTGGGAATAATCAGTTATTAATCTTTCAATTCTCTCTACATCGTGAGTCAAAATTTTTGTTAATTTTTCTTTTTCAGAGTTGTTGTTAGTAACTTCTAATAATTCAGATGCACTTTTAAGTGAAGCTAGGGGATTTCTAATTTCATGAACTAAATCTGTTGAGAAGTTTTCAGCTGTGTTTACTCGTTTTTGTAATTCATTTGTCATTTCATCCAGAGATAATGACAAAGTTCCTAGTTCATCATTTCGTTTTATTAAACTTTTAATATCTATTTTCTTTTTACTCTTTTCTTTTATATTTTCAGTGTAATTAACAAGATTTTTAATTGGTTTCAAAAAATATCTATTTAACACTAATGAAAAAATAAAGATTACAACTGCGATTAATATTGCTGTACGAATTACAAAAGTTTTTCTTTCATTGATTGCTGTTTTTACATCATTGGCATTTTGAGATATCAGAATATATCCGACATTTTCATCATCAATCAAAACATTCTTTATCGTTGACAATTTAAATTTACTATAAGTTTCATTTGTAAAAGTAACCGGCTTACCATAATCATCAGATATTGAATATTCCTGGAGTGTTTCTTCAAATTCACTCTTTTTTTCTGAATTATTTAATTCATCTGTAGATTTTTCTTTATCTTGGTTATTTTGTAAATCAAATTCAACTATTTCAATTCTTGATGAAAAGGATCTTGGGTCAAGATCGAGTGTATCTGTGTCTGCTAAAATCTCGAATGACTCATTAAAAAAAATAACCCTATCAAGATTTTGAAATAAAAATCTTGTCGATAATAAAAATTTTTTTACCTCATTTTTTTCAAATTCAATATTTAGTCTATTAAGATTATTTATTGTATTATTTATAACTTCAATTTGGAGAGATGTTTTTTTTTTAATTAAGTTTGGTTGAACGTAATTAAGGTAGATTATGGTTAATGTGCCAATAAATATAAAGATTAAAAGATTGATGAATAAAAATTTTTTAAGAATAGAGAGGTTTTTGATGAGTGAAGAAAACATTAATTAACATTCCACCTATAGCCACTTCCATACCTTGTTTCTATTGCGGAAAAACTCGAGTCAATTTTTTTAAATTTTTTTCTAATTCTTTTAACGTGACTATCAATAGTTCTATCTTCGATATCAGTATCTTCTCTATACGCAATATCCATCAATTGTGCTCTTTCTTTAATTATCCCCGGTCTTTTAGCGAGTTCTTGAACGATTAAAAATTCTGTTGTTGTCAATTTATCTGGCAACTGTTTTCCATCCCATTCACACTCAAGTTGTGAGGGATCTAATTTGAGTTTGCCATGAGTAATAATGTTTTTACTATCATCTACACTAATATTTTTCTTTCTAAGTTGAACCCTAATTCTCTCAACTAAAACTTTTATTGAAAAACCACCAGATTTTTTTACAAAGTCATCTGCTCCTAACTTTAAACCTAAAAGTTCATCTACTTCCTCATCTTTTGATGTTAGAAAAATTACTGGTAATGAACTTTTTTTTCTTAATTTTTTAAGCAACTCTTCGCCATCCATTTTAGGCATTTTAATATCAACGATTGCTAAGTCTGGAGGTGTTCTTGTCAATCCTATAAGCGCACTCTCTCCATCTAAATAAGTTTGGACTTTAAAACCTTCTTTTTCTAAGGCAATACTTAAGCTGGTAAGAATATTTCTGTCATCATCTATTAGTGCAATTGTTTGAGTCATAGCATAATATAAAAATACTAAATTGTCCCTATTTAGACAATACACTAATATTTAATGCAACATACCCCAATTATCCCCAATATTTACATCTACTAGAATAGGTATAGAGAAAGTGTGATGCTCACTTGATTTAACACTGGTCATTTCTGTTTTAATTAGTTTTTTGATTCTATCTAGTTCATCATTAGGTATTTCAAATATTAGTTCATCGTGAATTTGCAATAATAATTTTGTTTTAAATTTTGTATCATAATTAAGTTTATTAAAAATTCTTATCATCGCTATTCGCATTAATTCCGATGCTGACCCTTGTATTGGTGCATTAATCGCTGCCCTTTCTTGAAAGTTTCTAATATTAAAATTCTTATCATTGATACCTATTATGTGTGTTTTTCTCCCAAAAATATTGTTAACAAATCCACTCCTTCTACAATGTTTTATTGTGGACGACATGTAGTCTTTTATCTCAGGGAATTTTTTAAAATACGCCTTTAGAAAAATTTCAGCATCAGCTGTTGAAACAGAAATTTGTTTAGCTAGTCCATACTGTGAAATACCATAGATAATGCCGAAATTAATTGCCTTTGCTTTTCTCCTCATCTCTTTAGTGACTTTATTAATTTCTACGTTAAAAATTTGGCTGGCTGTTAAAGAATGAATATCTTCATTATTATTAAACGCTTTTTTTAATTCTTTCACATCTGCTAAATCAGAAAGTATTCTCATTTCAATTTGATTATAATCAGCAGATAAAAGTGAATTTCCTTTTTCTGAAATAAAGGCTTTTCTTATTTCTTTTCCATCTTCAGACTTAATTGGAATATTTTGTAAATTTGGATCACTTGATGCTAACCTTCCAGTTGTTGTAGCTGCCAACAAAAAAGATGTATGAACCCTTTTTGAAACAGGATTGATAAATTCTGGAAGTGAGTCTGAATATGTATTTTGGAGCTTTGAAATTTGCCTCCACTCTAAGACTAACTTAGGTAATTCATGTCCTTTAAATGCCAGATCTTCCAAAACACTGGCACTCGTGGCAAAGCTTCCTTTTTTTGTTTTTTTTAATGCTGAAATTTTTAAATCATTGTACATTATTTCACCAAGCTGTTTTGTTGATCCAATATTAAATTTTTTTTTAGATATTTTGAAAATTTCTTTTTCTAATTCAGCTATTTTTTTTTCAAATTTTTTTGAAAGCTTCAATAAGAAATCCTTATCCAATTTTATTCCACTGATTTCCATTTTAGCCAAAATTTCAATCATTGGTTTTTCAAAAGACTCGTAAATATTTACTAATTTCTCTTCTTTGATATCTTTCAAAAATTTTTTGTATAACCTATAAGTAACATCAGCATCTTCGGCTGCATAATCTTTTGCTTGATCAATATCTACATCATCAAAGGTTATTTGTTTTTTTCCGGTTCCGACTAAGTCTTTATAAGATATTGTTTGATGATCTAAATGTATTTTTGATAATTCGTCCATGTTATGTTTGTTTTTTCCAGCATCTAGAACGTAAGACATCAACATTGTGTCTTCCAAAAATTTCATTTCTATGCCTCTTTGATAAAAAATTATATAATCAAACTTTATATTTTGACCGATTTTTTTGATGGTTTTATCTTCTAATAATGGCTTTAAAATTTTAAGTATGTTTTTTTCATCCAAATTTTTCCCATTAGAATGATTTAAAGGAACATAATAAGCTTCACCTATTTTAAAAGATATAGATATACCAACCAATTTGGCAAGATGCGGGTTAAGGGAGTTTGTTTCTGTGTCAATAGCGAGTTCTCCGACTTCCTCTATTTTGTGTATTAATTTTTTTAATTCGTCCTCGCTCTTTATCAAATTATAGTTTGATTTTAATAGATTATCTTTTGTCTTTTGCGCTTGTTCTTTATTTTCATTTTCAAAATCAATTTCTCCATATGTTGAAATTGCTGAACTTAGCAGTCTATTAAACTCCATATCTCTTAAAAAATTGAAGAGTTTTTTTTTGTCAATTTCCTTCAATAAAAAATCATCTAATTTATTTTTGACAGGTACA
>CACKRX010000016.1 GCA_902602575.1 uncultured Pelagibacteraceae bacterium
AAAGTTTCAATAGATACAATAAGATTTAAAGATCTTGTAGAAAAATACCAAATAAAACAAATTGAAAAATTATTAATTGATGTTGAGGGTAGTGAATACGAGATACTCAGTGATATAGATTTTAATTCATTAGAAATAAAAAAGATATTATTTGAATATAAACACTTCGATGGATTTAAAAAAACTGGAAAAAAACTGGAGGAGATTTTGGAAAAACTAAATAAAAATGGATACGGGACTAAAAAAATTGATGATGAAAATATTCTTGCTACAAAAAATTAGTTATCTCTGGTTCAAAGGAACTACTTTTCTATAACCACTGCCCTTGTAGCTTGCAAGAGGTCTGATTAATTTATTAGCAGCATGTTGCTCAAGAATGTGTGCAGACCATCCTGTTATTCTAGAAATTACAAAAATTGGTGTAAAGAAGTCTGTGTCAAATCCCATTAAATGATAAGTTGGTCCAGTAGGGTAATCTACATTAGGATGAATATTTTTTCTTTCAATCATGACCTTTTCGACAATGTCATAAATTTTTTCAAATTTTTTATCCTTTTTAACTTTTGCAACTTTAGAAAAATATTCTCTCATAGTAGGCACTCTTGAATCGCCACTTTTATAAACTCTATGACCAAAACCCATAACAACTGCTTTTTGATCTAAAGCGTTGTTAATCCAATTTAATGCATTTTCAGGTTTTTTTATTTTATTCATCATATGCATTACTTCTTCATTTGCACCACCATGTAATGGTCCTTTTAAACTTGCTATAGCGCCAGTAATTGCGCCGTGAATATCTGACAAACTGCTAGTGATTGTTCTTGCAGTAAATGTAGAAACATTAAAACTATGTTCAGCATACAATATTAGAGATACATCAAATGCTTTTACAATTTCTTTTTCAGGAACTTTTCCAAAACACATATAAAAAAAGTTTTCTGAGAATGACAAACTACTTTTTGGTTTAATGATTTTCTTTCCTTTTCTAATTCTATAGAAGGCTGCTAAAGCCACAGGTGTTTTTGCAAAAATTCTCATTACCTTTCTTAAATTAGCCTCAGAGGAATTGTCCTTAGTCTCCTTATCTTCTAGACCCATTATACTTACTGCTGTTCTAGCCACATCCATAGGATGTGATTTTTTAGGAAAATTCTTAATACTTTCTAATAATGTCTTTGATAGGTTTCGTTCTTTTCTCTCAACTTTTTCAAAATTTTTCAACTGTTTTTCAGAAGGTAATTCTCCATTTAGAATAAGATATGCAACTTCTTCAAACTTACATTTCGCACAAAGGTCTTGTGCAGCATATCCTCTATATGTAAGAGAGTTAATTTCTGGCATTACTTTTGAAACTTCCGTCTCATCAACCACAATTCCAAGTAAACCTTTTTTAATATCTTCAGCCATTAATCATGTCCATCTGTACTAAAATTATATATTTTTTTGTCGAGAGCATTGTATTTTTCATAATCTACTAAGTCATACAATCTACTTCTAGTTTGCATTTTATCAATAAGGTTTTTTTGATGTCCCTCTTCAAAAATTTTCTTCAAACCTTCCTCCACACTTTTCATTGCTAATCTCTGAGTTGTAACGGGATAAATAACAATATTATAACCCAAATTTTCCAGCTCTTTATAATCCAAAAGATCTGATTTTCCAAATTCTGTCATGTTTGCAAGTAAATAAGAACTTAGACTTTTCCTCACTTTTTCAAATTCACCTTTATCTTTTAAAGCTTCAGGAAAAATTATTTCGGCCCCTGCGTCGATATATGCTTTACATCTATCAATCATCTTGTCTATTCCCTCTACATTTTTTGCATCAGATCTAGCAATTATTTTAAAATTTTTATCTTTCCTAGCTTTTACACACTCTTCAATTTTTTTTACCATTTTTTTAACAGGAATAAGTTCTTTGTTATCAAGGTGACCACATCTTTTTCTTTCAACTTGGTCTTCTATATGTACCGCTGTCACACCAAATTTTTCAAAAGTTTTAATAGTTTTTTTGCAAGACTTAAAACCAGTATCAATATCTACAATTGTCGGTAGGTTTGTTACTCTTGCTATTTGTTTTGATCTATTACTTACATCTTCAAGCGTTGTAAGACCTATATCCGGGTAACCAAGGTCATTAGACATAACACCACCCGAAACATAAACAGCATCATAGCCAATTTCTTCAATTACTTTAGCAGTTAATGGATTGTATGCACCAGGAACTCTTAAGATTTTTCCACTTTTTAATTTATCAACAAAATCTTTTCTTTTTTCTTTTATTTTTTTTTTTATAAAGTGCATTAAAAAATACCAATTTTTTTATTTTTTTTTATATTTCTACTATTAATTTCAATATTTAATTTGTGTAACTGATTTGACTTTAACTTTCTTAAGTTTTGAATGTCTCTCAGAAATCTATCTGACTCCTTTTTGGGTATAATATCTTTTGTAAGTGTTAAAAACTTTTTAATATAATTAGCTCTTTTAAATGGCCTTAAGCCATAAGGATGAGCGTCTGCTACACCTTGTTCTTCAACAATTTTTTTATTATTTTTTAATGTGACTATAACTTTAGCTCCAAAAGCTTTATTTTTTGGGTTCGGATCATGATAACGTTTAGTCCATTTTTTATCCTCATGAGTTTTAATAGATCTCCATATCTTTATGGTGCTTTTCTTTCTTGCTCTTGATTTGCTATATGATTTCACGTGGTGCCAATCAGCATCCTCTAAAGCAACAGCAAATATATACATTATTGAGTGATCTAAAGTTTCTCTACTTGCATTAGGATCCATTTTTTGTGGATCGTTTGCTCCTGTTCCAATTACATAATGAGTATGATGACTTGTATATATATCTATTTTTTTAATTTCGTTTAAATTATTTATTTTTCTATTTAATTTTTTTGCAAGGTCTATAAGTGCTTGTGCTTGATATTCTGCTGAATATTCTTTTGTATAAGTTTCAAGAATAGCTTTTTTTTCCTGATTTTTTTTTGGAAGCGGAACTTTATATAATGCTTTTTTTCCATCGAGTATTCTTGCAATCACACTATCTTCTCCTTCATAAATCGGACTTGGTGCTCCTTCACCTCTCATTGCTCTATCGACAGCCTCTATACCAAGTTTTCCAGCATGCGCAGGAGCAAAAGCTTTCCAACTAGAAATTTCTCCTTTTCTAGATTGTCTTGTGGAAATAGTAACATGCAATGCTTGTTGAACAGCCTGATAGATGTTTTCAGTTTTTAGATTAAGCATTGTTCCTAAACCTGCTGCAACACTTGGACCTAAATGAGCTATATGATCTACTTTATGTTTATGGAGACAGATACCTTTAACAAGATTTACTTGCACCTCATATGCAGTAATAATTCCTTTAATAAGATTTAAACCAGAGATTTTCTTTTGTTGTGCAACAGCCATTAATGCAGGAATATTATCTCCCGGATGACTATAGTCTGCTGCTAAAAAGGTATCGTGAAAATCTAATTCTCTTACAGCAGTTCCATTGGACCAAGCAGCCCATTCACAATCAAATTTCTTTTTTGAATTAATTCCAAATAAAGTAGCACCATTAGATCTTGGATGTTTCATTGCCATTTCCCTTGAGGTAACTACAGCTTTTCTATTTAATGAAGCAATAGCAACAGATGCATTATCAATCATCCTGTTTATCACCATATCAACCGAATCTTTATTTAGTTTAGCACTGTCACTTGCAATCTCTGCAATTTTCCATGCGAGTTGATCTTTTTTACTTAATTTATCTTTTGATGCGAAAACTTTTACTTTATGTATTTTCAAATTGTTCCTTTTTGAATTTAGTACTTCATTTATGTTAAGTATTCAAATATTTTGAAACTATTTTCTCAATACCCTGAAAGTTAGTTACCAAGTGATCATGAGGTATTTCATTTACTTTTTTATCAGTATATCCGTCCTCGAGCAATATAAATGGTAAGTTTGCAGAATTAGCTGCAGCTGAATCTGTTTCACTATCACCAATCATTAAAGATTTTTTTATATCTCCTTGAAGAATTTCAATCACAGAAGTTAAATGTCTAGGATCAGGTTTGCAATAATCAAAAGTATTACTACCAGCAACATATTCAAAATAATCGAAAATTTTTATTTTTTTTAACAAATCAACTGCCAAATGTTCTTGTTTGTTAGTGCAAACTGCTAGTGAAATATCATTTTGTTTTGACCACTTCAAAAACTCTAAAACACCATCTATAATCTTACTTTCATTAACAATATTCTTTCCATAATAATCTATAAAATCCTTTACCATTTCATCTTTAATTTTTTTATCTGATATTTTTCCAAACTCTTTTTTGGCTGTTCCCCAAATAGATCTTCCAATCAAAGCACCAGCACCTTTACCAACAAGGTTTCTAATTTCTTCTGTTGTCTTTGTTTCGTACCCAAACTTTTTCATTACATAATTGTGAGCATTCATTAGATCTGGAGCTGTATCTACTATGGTTCCATCTAAATCTACTAAAACTGTGAATTTTTGACTCATTTTTAAAAAGTATTATTAAGAAATATTTTGTGAATTCTTTATCATAAATACTTATCTATAAGAAAAAATCAATGAAACAAACTGATATTCAAAATAAATTTAGAAAAAAATTTTTAAATCAGGGTGTAAAAATGACTGCGCCTGAGACTGTTTTTTTTTCAAATGATACTAAAATTGGAAAAAATGTAACAATTGAACCATACGTTGTTTTTGGATCGAAGGTAAAAATCAAAAACAATGTTAAGATATTAGCCTTTTCACACCTTGAAGGTGTAAGTGTTGATAACAATGTTTCAATTGGTCCATACGCACGTTTAAGACCAGGAACTGTCTTAGAAGAAGGTTCAAAAGTCGGAAACTTTGTTGAAATTAAAAAATCTCGACTAAAAAAAAATTCAAAAGCAAATCACCTTACTTATATTGGAGATGCAACAGTAGGTAAAAAATCTAATATTGGCGCAGGTACAATCACTTGTAATTATGATGGAGTTAAAAAAAGCAAAACAATAATTGAAGATGGTGCTTTTATAGGATCAAACACATCATTAGTTGCCCCTGTTAAAATTGGAAAAAAAGCGATTGTTGGCGCTAGTTCTGTAATAACTCAAAATGTTAAAAGTGGTTCTTTAGCACTTACAAGGGCAAAGCAAACTGAATTAAAAAACTATAAAAGAAAAAAATAAATTATGTGTGGAATTATTGGAATAACAAGCAACAAATTGGTTTCATCACCAATTATAAATTCACTAAAAAAATTAGAATATAGAGGTTACGACTCTGCGGGAATAGCAACGATTGACTCTGGCTTCATTAAAGAAGTTAAATGTGAGGGTAGGGTTGAAAGTTTGGAGGAAGCTGTTTCAAAATCAAAGTTAACAGGAAATGTTGGAATTGGACATGTAAGATGGGCAACTCATGGTATTCCAAACACAATTAACGCTCACCCACATTCATCAGAAAATGTATCTGTAGTTCATAATGGAATAATTGAAAACTCAACATTGTTAAAAAAGTTTTTAGTTAATAAAGGTCATAAGTTTAAGTCTCAGACAGATACCGAAGTAATTGTTCATCTTATTACTGAATACTTAAAAAAAGATAATCTTAAAGATGCAATTATTAAAGTTTTAAAAAAACTACATGGAAGTTTCGCTTTAGGTATAATCTTTAAAGACAATCCAAATTTAATAATTGGTGCTAGAAGAGGCTCACCTTTAGCTGTTGGCTATGGCCCAGGTGAAAACTATTTAGGATCAGACTCTTATGCTTTAAAGTCTATGACCAATAAAATTTCATATCTTAATGACGGTGAGTTTTGCATTATTAAAAAAGACAATGTTGAGTTTTTTAATCAGAGCGGAAAAAAGATAAATAAAAAAATATTACATTTATCATCAAACGAACAAAATTATGAAAAGGGTGACTACAAACATTTCATGGCTAAAGAAATTGATGAACAGCCAAATACTATCAAAAATTGTGTCAATGAATACATCGACAAAATCAATAATGACATAAATATTTTTAATTTTCCATTTAAAGAAAAGGAAATTAATTCTATTACATTAATCGGATGCGGCACAGCTTATCACTCTTGTCTTATTGCAAAATATTGGTTTGAGCAATTAACATCATTTGATGTTAGTATCGATATTGCCTCAGAGTTTCGTTATAGAAAAAATAAATTTAAGAAAGATTGTCTTTATATTTTTGTTTCTCAGTCAGGTGAAACTGCTGATACTTATGCAGCTTTAGATCTTTGTAACAAAAATAAAATGAAAACATGCTCAGTTGTAAATGTTATTGAAAGCTCAATAGCAAGAGATTCCAAATTCGTTTTACCTATTCATTGTGGTCCAGAAATCGGTGTTGCATCTACTAAAGCTTTCTTAGGACAAATGCTTGTTTTATATATACTTTGCTTAAAATTAGCCCAAAAAAGGAAAGATATAAGTAAAAAAGATTATTTAAAGAAGATCAAAAATTTATTTAATCTCGCAAAATTAGTTAAACATTCTTTAGAAACTGAAAATAAGATACAATCAATATGCAGTTCATTTGTTGATGCAAAAGGTTCAATGTTTTTAGGTAGAGGATATTCATTTCCAATAGCATTAGAAGGAGCTTTAAAATTGAAAGAATTAGCTTATGTACATGCAGAGGGTTATCCTGCAGGTGAAATGAAACATGGACCACTAGCTCTTATAGAAGATGGAATGCCAGTAGTAGTGATTGCTCCAAGAGATCAACATTATAAAAAAACTATTTCAAACATGCAGGAAGTTATAGCAAGAGGAGCGAAAGTTTTGCTTGTTACAAATAAAAGTAAAGATGAAGTTTATTCTGAAAATATTTGGGAAACTATTGAAGTTGAAAATACTGAAGATGACCTTTTCCCGTTTTTAGTAACAATTCCTTTACAAAAGCTTGCATATTATTCTGCACTAAAAAAAGGTTATGACATTGATAAACCAAGAAATTTAGCTAAATCAGTAACAGTAGAATAATAAAAATAACTATTCTCTTTTGTCATAATTTAGTTATATATTCATCTTAAGGTTGAATTATGAAAAATTGGAAACCAAACAGTTGGAGAAAATATCCTGTCAAACATGTTCCTTCTTATGAAAGTGAAAAGGAACTTAACCAGGTATTAAGTAAAATTAAATCTTTTCCCCCATTAGTATTTGCTGGTGAGACAAGACATCTTAAAGATCAACTTTCACAAGTTGTTGATGGAAAAGCTTTTCTTTTACAAGGAGGAGACTGTGCAGAAAGTTTCGCTGAGTTTAATCCGGACAATATAAGAGATACATTTAAAGTTATTCTTCAGATGTCATTAGTACTTACATATTCAGCTTCGCTTCCAATTATAAAACTTGGAAGGATAGCCGGACAGTTTGCAAAACCTAGAAGTGCACCAACTGAAAAACAAGGTGATAAAGAATTACCAAGTTATTTAGGTGATAATGTAAATGGAATTGATTTTACTGAAAAATCTAGAAGACATGATCCAAAAAGATTATTCAAGGCATACTCTCAGTCTGCTTCAACATTAAATCTTTTAAGAGCATTTTCTAATGGGGGTTTTGCTGATTTAAAAAATGTACACTTATGGAATTTAGGTTACATTAAGAAAAGTCCCCAAGCCAAAAAATTTAAAGAACTTGAAGATAAAATTGCAGATGCTTTGGCATTTATGGATGCTTGTGGAATTAATTCAGATTTCAATAGAAGATTAAAAACAGTAAATTTTTGGACATCTCATGAAGCTTTGCATTTACCGTTTGAAGAAAGTATGGCAAGGGTTGACTCAACTACAGGAGAGTATCATGCAACTTCAGCACACTTTGTCTGGATTGGTGATAGAACAAGACAGCTTGATGGTGGACACGTTGAATTTTGTAAAGGTATTGAAAATCCAATAGGTATTAAGTGCGGCCCAACATCTAAACCAGAGGAGATTGCAAAAATTTGTGAAGTAATTAATCCAAAAAATGAAAAAGGTAAAATTACTTTAATATCTAGGTTCGGTCACGATCAAGTTGAAAAATTCTTACCTAAATTGATAAGAAGAATTAAAAAAGAAGGGTTAAATGTAATATGGTCATGTGATCCAATGCATGGAAATACAATTAAGTCGACCACAGGCTTCAAAACTAGACCATTTAATAAAGTATTAAATGAAGTTAAAAATGTTTTTGCAGTACATCAAAGCGAAAGTTCTTATGCTGGTGGATTACATATAGAAATGACTGGTCAGAATGTGACAGAATGTACAGGTGGTGCAAAAAATATATCTGAACAAGATTTATCAAGTAGATATCACACTCATTGTGACCCTAGATTGAACGCAGATCAAGCTTTAGAATTGGCTTTCTTAATCTCAGATGAGATTAAAAAGAATTCCAACTATGCAAGAAATGCAATTAAAGCGGCATCTTAGACATTTAAAAATTTTAATTTTGTCTTATATTTGAATCATGGAACCTTCTAAAAAAGTAATATTTATAAAAGATTGGATTTTAAATTATGTGAATTCAATGCCAAAAAAAGCTAAATCATTAGTAATTGGTATATCAGGAGGTATCGATTCATCAGTTTCAAGTACACTCAGTGCCATGACTGGATTAAGAACAATCGTATTATCGATGCCAATAAAACAAAATGGTTCCCAGCATGATTTAAGTTTAAGGCATCAAGAATGGTTAAAGAAAAATTTTAAAAATGTTGAAGGGCATACAGTTGAACTAGACAGTTTATTTAAAACATTCGAAAGTACACTAAAAGATTTTACTAGCGAACATGGTATGGCTAATTCAAGGGCAAGATTAAGAATGTCAACACTTTACCAAGTTGCAGCTGCTAACAATGGAATAGTTGTTGGAACAGGAAATAAGGTTGAAGACTTTGGAGTTGGGTTTTACACAAAATATGGTGATGGCGGAGTTGATATATCTCCAATAGCTGATTGCAATAAAACTGAAGTGTGGGAACTTGGAAGAGAGCTAAAAATACTTGATGATATTATTAGTGCAGCTCCAACAGATGGTCTTTGGGATGATGGTAGAACTGACGAGGGTCAACTAGGATTATCATACAAAGAAATAGAAGAAGCCATGGATAACGAGAATTCAAAAAATCGAGATAAATACATTCAAATTAGAAAATCAAACTTGCACAAAATGGATCCAATTCCAATATGCAAGATTCCCAATTAATCAAATAGATTCACAAATCTAAATTAAAGGTATATTCCTAATATAATGAACAAAGATATATATTTAACTAATAGTCTTGGTGGCGAAAAAGAAATATTTAAACCGATAGATCCAAAGAAGGTAAGAATGTATGTATGTGGACCAACTGTCTATGATGATCCTCATATAGGTAACGCAAGACCTTTGGTGGTATTTGATATTTTGTTCAAAGTTTTAAAATGTAAATATGGAAATAAATCGGTTACTTATGTTCGAAACATAACTGATATAGACGATAAAATTATTGAAAGTGCAAAACAAAAAAAAATATCGATAGATGTTTTAACCAAAAATATTACCAATAGTTTTCACAATGATTGTGATTATCTAAATTGTGAAAAACCATCTTTTGAGCCCAAGGCAACAGAGAATATTTCTTTAATGGTCGACATGATCAATGTTCTTCTCAAAAATAAAAATGCTTATGAAAAAAATTCTCATATTTATTTTGATGTCTCTGGTTTTAAAGATTACGGAAAATTATCAAATAAAAATATAGATGAATTAAAGGCAGGGGCTAGAGTTGAGGTATCAGAAAATAAAAAAAGCCCAGAAGATTTTGTATTATGGAAGCCATCAAATAAAGATGAGCCAAGTTGGGATTCACCCTGGGGTAAAGGAAGACCTGGTTGGCACTTAGAGTGTTCAGCAATGTCAAAAAAATATCTTGGTGATACTTTCGATATTCATGGTGGAGGAAGGGATTTAATATTTCCTCATCATGAAAATGAAATTGCTCAATCAAGATGCGCTAATAATAATGAATCTTTTTCAAATTATTGGATACATAACGGATTCATTACAATAGCTAATGAGAAAATGGCAAAGTCACAAGGAAATATTTTTAAAATAAAAGATTTCTATCAAAAATATAATGGTCAAGTTTTAAGACTGGCTTTAATTTCAACTCACTATAAACAAGCTATGGATTGGAGTGAAGATCTTTTAACACAATCAAAAAAAACTTTAGATAAATGGTACGAGTGCCAAAAAAAACCAGAGGGTAAGGTATTAATTCCGGATGATGATTTAGTCCCTCTTTATGATGATTTAAATACACCTGGGTATATAAGTAATATTCATAAATTATATGACAAAGCTGCCAAAGGATCTGACAAAGATAAAGAAATTTTTACAACAGCATGTAATTTTATTGGTTTATTAAGTGAACCAAAATCTAAATGGCAAGAGTTTAAAAAGAATATACTGGAAATTTCAGAGGAGGAGATTTTACAAAAGATAAAAGACAGGAACACAGCTAGGGATAACAAAAATTACCAATTAGCTGATGAAATTAGAAATGAACTTTTAGACAAAGGTATTTTAATTGAAGATAAAGATGATAAAACAACCTGGAAAATTAAATGAGCAAAGAACGACTTTATATATTTGATACAACATTACGAGATGGTGCACAGACCCAAGGTGTACATTTCTCAATTGATGAAAAAACAAAGATTGCACATGCTTTAGATGATCTTGGTGTTGATTATATAGAAGGGGGTTGGCCAGGGGCCAATCCATCTGATACAGAATTTTTTCAAAAAGGTTTAGAATTAAAAAACTCTACCTTCACTGCTTTTGGAATGACAAAAAAAACTGGACGAAGTGCTGAAAATGATCCAGGCTTATCAGCAATTTTAAATTCTAATACTAAATCTGTTTGTTTAGTAGGAAAGTCATGGGATTTTCATGTTGATGTTGCATTAGGAATAACGAATGAGGAAAATTTAGAAAACATTAAAGAGACAACAAAACATTTTGTAAAAAACAACAAAGAGTTCATGTTTGATGCAGAACATTTCTTTGATGGCTACAAAGCAAATCCAAAATATGCTTTAGCTTGCATTAAAGCTGCTTACGATAATGGAGCTAAATGGATAGTTCTTTGTGATACAAATGGCGGAACGCTTCCTCATGAAGTAACAGAAATAGTTAAAGAAGTTTCTAAACATATTCCTGGTGAAAATTTAGGTATTCACGCACACAATGATACAGGTAATGCTGTTGCAAATTCAATTGCAGCCGTTTTATCGGGGGCAAGACAAATACAAGGTACTATTAATGGTTTAGGTGAAAGATGTGGTAACGCTAACTTAATGTCAATTATCCCAACTTTTCATCTTAAAAAAGAATTATCAGACAAATTTGAAATAAGTATTAAGGAAAAAAATATTAAACACATCACACAATGTTCAAGATTGCTTGATGAGATATTAAATAGAAAACCTAATAAACATATGCCATATGTAGGTGCTGCAGCATTTTCACATAAAGGTGGTTTGCATGTTTCTGCAGTTCAAAAAGATCCTAAAACTTATGAGCATATAAATCCAGAAGATGTAGGCAACAACAGAAATATAGTTGTTTCTGACCAATCAGGTAAATCAAATATTTTATCTAGACTTAAAACAATCGGAATAGAAATTGAAGAAAATAATCCAAAAGTCAAAAAACTTTTGGAAGAAGTAAAAGATAGAGAGTTCATAGGTTATAGTTATGATGGAGCTGACGCTTCATTTGAGCTATTGGCTAGAAGAGTAATGGGAGAAATTCCAAGATATATCTCAATTAAAGAATATGATGTTTCAGTTTCAAAAAACAAACAGGACAAAATTGTTTCAAGAGCAAAAGCAAAATTAGAAGTTGATGGTGAACAAATAGTTTGCGAAGGTGAGGGTAATGGACCAGTTCACGCGCTCGATAACGCCATAAGAAAAAATGTCACTAAGTTAGAAAAATACTCTGAATATTTAAAAGATTTAAAACTAGTTGACTATAAGGTTCGAATTTTAAACACAGGAACTGAAGCGACAACAAGAGTGTCGATTGAAAGTACAGACTCTCAAGGAAAAAATTGGTTTACTATTGGCGTATCACCAAACATAATCGACGCATCTTTTAAAGCTCTTATCGATAGTTTAGATTTCAAGTTATTTAAGGATAAAGCTCCCGCAAGTAAATAAATGAAAATTAAGAAGTTCTCTACGAAACCTACTGATTTTGAAAGCAGGGTAGGAGCAGATCCTGTCGTTTGTTACCCAAATGAAAGTATAAATAATAATCTTGAAATATTACATGAAGCCAGAAAACACATTAAACAAATTGATGAAGTTATAATCCCTCCAAGAGATGCTAAAACTTTTAAAGTTAAATCAGGTAATTTTTTTAGAATAGAAAGTGTTGAAGGACCCCAAGTTGGAGATTTAAATTTATTTCAAGCTGATAATTTAAATGAAAAGTTTTATTCTGGAAAAACTAGAGCTCTTTACGGAACACATATTTCAGTTGGAGACAAAATGTTCAGCAGCTTTCCGTATTTAAGATCATTAGCTACCATTACTTGGGATACATTAGATTGGTATGGGTATGACAAAGATGGGGGCTCAGTCCACGATGTGATAGGTACTAGATGCGATCCTTACACATATAAGCTCACATCAAATAACGATTATCATTATTGTTGTCATTCAAATTTAACTAGAGCTTTAGTAAAAGAAAAAAATGTCAAATTAGATGACGCAGAAAAAATTGTACACGATGTATTAAATGTATTTATGCTTACTGGTTTTACAAATGATACTAAACAATACTTTATGAAATCAAGCCCTGTAAGACCTGGTGATTATTTAGAATTTTTTGCAGAAACAGATCTATTAGGAGCCTTATCTGCTTGCCCAGGTGGAGACTGCGGATCTGAACATTCGTCTGATGTTGCAATGTGCTATCCATTAAAAGTTTCCATATGGAACGTTGATCAAAAATTTCTAAAAGGAATTAACCCATCTAAATTGTCTAATTATAATAGAAATCACGGCATCAAATAAATGAACAAAAGTAAGGTTACATTTATTTTACACAAACCTCAGTTATCAGAGAACATTGGAGCATGTGCAAGAGCAATAAAGAATTTTAATTTCCAAAAACTCTATCTGATTGATCCAAAACCTATTTTTCCCAATGATAAAATATTAGCAACATCTGTTGGAGCAAAAGATATTATAAAGAAAGGTAAAGTATTCAATAATCTAGAAAGTTCCTTAGGAGATATTGATATATTAATTGCAACGTCTGCAAGATTTAGAAACAAAAATGTTAAACATATTAGTCTTGAGGGTTTAAAAAAAATAGACTTTAGAAAAAAAATTGGTTTTTT
>CACKRX010000017.1:0-5000 GCA_902602575.1 uncultured Pelagibacteraceae bacterium
ATATCAAAAAGTGATGCAGGCGGATTAAAAGAAGTAATTGCATCTATAAAAGGAAGAAATATATATTCTTCATTAAAATATGAGAGTGGCGTTCATAGAGTTCAACGTGTACCTGATACTGAAACACAAGGTAGAGTTCATACATCAGCAGCAACAGTTGCGGTGTTACCAGAGGCAGAAGAAGTAGACATAAAGATCGAGGAAAAAGACTTGAGAATTGATGTATTCAGAAGTAGCGGCCCCGGAGGGCAAAGTGTTAATACTACAGACTCAGCTGTAAGAATTACCCACATCCCAACAGGAATTGTTGTAAGCCAACAAGATGAAAAATCTCAAATTAGAAATAAAGAAAAGGGACTTAAAATTTTAAGATCAAGAATATACGAGTTTGAAAGAAATAAAAGAGACGAGGAAAGAGCAAAAGATCGAAAAAGTAAAATTGGATCAGGTGATAGATCTGAAAGAATAAGAACATATAATTTTCCTCAAGGTAGAGTTACAGATCATAGAATCAATCTAACATTGCATAAACTAGAGGAGTTTATGGAAGGAGAAATTTTTGATGAAATGATTGATAATTTAAGCCTTCAAGCTCAAGAGGAAGAATTAAAAAAAATATCATGAAAATTATAGACAATTTGAAAGATGGTTACCAGATACTTAAAGAAAATAATATATCTTCATACAAAATTGATTGTGAAATTTTAATGTCACAAACTCTAGATATCTCAAGAGAAGAGGTTCTTCTAAATTTAGAGAAAGAGATAAAAAAAAAAGAAAGAGAAATATATTTTAATCTTATTAATAGAAGAAAGAAAAACGAGCCAATTGCTTATATAACAAACAATAAATGTTTTTGGAGAGATAAGTTTATAACAAATAAAAATGTACTTATCCCGCGTCCAGATTCGGAACATTTGGTGGAGCAGACACTAAGAATAATTAAAAAAAATCAGACTAAAAGAATACTTGATGTTGGTGTTGGCTCTGGATGTTTATCAATATCTATCTTAAAAGAGAGGCCATATTGTAAATGTGATGCCATAGATTTATCTATAAATGCTTTGAAATTGGCAAAAATTAATGCAAATTTACATCAATTTTCAGATAGAATTAAATTTTACAAAACAGATGTTGACAATTTTTATAACGATAAATATGATTTAGTTATAAGTAATCCTCCATATATTAATAAACATAAAATAAAATATTTGGACTCAATAATTTATGAACCAAAAATTGCTTTAGATGGTGGATTAGATGGTTTAGAAGTAATTAAAAAAGTTATTTCAAAATCAAAAAATTTATTAAAAATTAATGGTAAACTTGTCCTTGAAATTGGATACGATCAGAAATACAAAGTGACTAAATTCTTAAAAGAAAAAAATTTTTTTATAAATAAAATTATCAAAGACTATGGAAATAAAACTAGATGTATAGTATCAACAAAAATAAATTAAAAATACATGAGACAATTTAAAAATAATGTAAAGAGAAATAGAGGTAGAAATTACTCTGACAGATCATTTAAAAGAAGTTCGGATATAGATAGATTAAACGGTAATTTTGCAAATAATGATAATTCTTTTAGAAGGAAAATTAATAGGAACAATGGAAATGTTCAAAAATTAATTTCAAAGTATAATGACCTCGCGAGAGAAGCTTTATCCAATGGAGATAAAATTCTATCAGAAAATTATTTTCAGTATGCTGACCATTTTTTAAGGGTTTCACTAGAGCAAAAAGAAAAAGATATTTCCTAAAAAATATTAATTAATTTTAACTATCAAATCTGACTTAAGCACATCTGTTTTTATTCTAACAATTTCAAAATCTTCTCTCACCGGTCCTTTAAGAGATTTTCCTGGTGGCAACTTTAATGTTTGTGAATTTATTTTTTTTCCATTCTCAATCACCTCATAATGTAAATGTGGGCCAGTTGACATTCCAGTTGATCCAACATAACCGATGATTTGTCCTTGCTTAACTCTTGAACCAGGAATTGCAAGATTTGAAAATTTAGACATGTGTGCATAAATTGTTTGATAAGTTGTATTGTGTTTTATTTTTACACAATTGCCACCACCACCACACCAACCTGCTTTTAAAATAATACCGTCGCCCGATGCCATGATCGGTGTACCTAACGGTGCAGCGAAATCAGTGCCTCGATGCATCTTATTAAAACCTAGAATAGGATGTTTTCTCATTCCAAATGGAGACGACAGCCTAGCTCCATTTATTGGAGTTTTCATTAAAGCCTTCTTAATACTTCTTCCGTTTTCATCATAGTGTCCAAAAAATTTTTTGTCTGGATAAAAATATAACTGATTTATCTGTCCTCTCAGAACTAAGTTAGCATAGACTATTTCTCCAGTACTAAATACTTCATTATTTTCATCTATAAATGTTTCATAGATAATTTGGTATGAATCATTTTTTCTTATATCTCTTTGGAAATCCACCTGAAAACCATAGAGTCTTGCAAATTCTATTATAACATTAGGACTTATTTTTTGTTTTGTAGCTGATTTATACAGACTTGATTTAATAACGCCCTCTTTTAATACAAGCTTTTTAGTAAGATTGGTTACAATTTCTTCTTTTTTAAGTTGATCTGTTTCTAAATTTTTTACTATTTGTATTTTTCTTGTTTTTGAAATAGGTATTAAAAGACTCAATATTTTCTTGTTATTTTTATCAGTATTATCCAAAACTATATTTAGTATTTGCTTAGATCTAATTTTATTAGTTTCTTTTTTACTTAAGATTGCAAATATTTTTTTGATCTCCTCGTCTTTAACAGAAAATTCTTTAAGAATGTCTCTAAGTGTCTGGCCGCTTTTTACAGAATAATCAATCTGTTCATATCTAGGAGTTAAATTAAAAAAAATGTGGTTTATTGTTTTTTTAAAGTAAGTATTTCTTAAAACCTTTATATATTCGTTATCAACTTTTTTGCTTTGAGAGTTATAAACTTGAATTATTAGTGTCGAAACTACGAGTAAAAGTATTAGAAGAAATACCTCAGTATTCCTTCTTATAAATGATGTAACTTTAAGTTGAATAAATCTCATGGGATTTCTATAATTTATTGTCTTTAATAAAACCAGCTCAAAAAGTATAGGTTTTTATTGACTTTTTTAAGCTATTTTCTTTGATAATCCCTTGATTTACTAACGATTTGTACTATAAGCAGTCTCTCCAAACAATGAAAATTGTTAATTATTAGGGTTAAACCTAATTAGCTATTTAAAAAGTAAAAATTTTAAGAAGAGAAGTGTGGACGGTTAAGGTTACCAAAATTTGTCGTACACACTTCAACATTATATAAATTTATTCTTAGATTTATATAGAAGCTAGTGTGCGCCGTTTTTAAACTTGAGAGTTTGATCATGGCTCAGAACGTACGCTGGCGGCACGCCTAATACATGCAAGTCGAACGAAGTAGCAATACTTAGTGGCAGACGGGTGAGTAACATGTAGGTATCTTCCCTTCGGTGAGGAATAACACGAGGAAACTTGTGCTAATACCTCATAAGTCTTTACGGAGAAAGCTTTATGCGCCGATGGATGAGCCTGCACTTGATTAGTTTGTTGGTAGGGTAATGGCCTACCAAGACAATGATCAATAGCTGATTTGAGAGGATGATCAGCCACATTGGGACTGAGACACGGCCCAAACTCCTACGGGAGGCAGCAGTAGGGAATCTTGCACAATGGGGGAAACCCTGATGCAGCGATGCCGCGTGAGTGAAGAAGGCCTTTGGGTTGTAAAGCTCTTTCGTCGGGGAAGAAAATGACTGTACCCGAATAAGAAGGTCCGGCTAACTTCGTGCCAGCAGCCGCGGTAATACGAAGGGACCTAGCGTAGTTCGGAATTACTGGGCTTAAAGAGTTCGTAGGTGGTTAAAAAAGTTGGTGGTGAAATCCCAGAGCTTAACTCTGGAACTGCCATCAAAACTTTTTAGCTAGAGTATGATAGAGGAAAGCAGAATTTCTAGTGTAGAGGTGAAATTCGTAGATATTAGAAAGAATACCAATTGCGAAGGCAGCTTTCTGGATCATTACTGACACTGAGGAACGAAAGCATGGGTAGCGAAGAGGATTAGATACCCTCGTAGTCCATGCCGTAAACGATGTGTGTTAGACGTTGGAAATTTATTTTCTGTGTCGCAGCGAAAGCAATAAACACACCGCCTGGGGAGTACGACCGCAAGGTTAAAACTCAAATGAATTGACGGGGACCCGCACAAGTAGTGGAGCATGTGGTTTAATTCGAAGATACGCGCAGAACCTTACCAACACTTGACATGTTCGTCGCGACTTTAAGAGATTAAAGTTTTCGGTTCGGCCGGACGAAACACAGGTGCTGCATGGCTGTCGTCAGCTCGTGTCGTGAGATGTTGGGTTAAGTCCCGCAACGAGCGCAACCCTCACTTTTAGTTGCCATCATTTAGTTGGGCACTCTGAAAGAACTGCCAGTGATAAGCTGGAGGAAGGTGGGGATGACGTCAAGTCCTCATGGCCCTTACGTGTTGGGCTACACACGTGCTACAATGGCATTTACAATAGGAAGCAAGACGGCGACGTTAAGCAAATCCTAAAAAAATGCCTCAGTTCGGATTGTACTCTGCAACTCGAGTACATGAAGCTGGAATTACTAGTAATCGCGGATCAGCGCGCCGCGGTGAATACGTTCCCGGGTCTTGTACACACCGCCCGTCACACCATGGGAGTTGGTTCTACCTTAAGGCAAAGTTTAATACCTTTGACCACGGTATAGTCAGCGACTGGGGTGAAGTCGTAACAAGGTAGCCGTAGGGGAACCTGCGGCTGGATTACCTCCTTTCTAAGGATGAATAAAATTTAATAATTTTATTCTAAATATTTAACAGGTTAATGTTGACCGTCCGCACTTCTCTTTTTAATTTTTGTGTTTCTCTTAAAAACAATGAGGGCCGGTAGCTCAGTTGGTTAGAGCACACCCTTGATAAGGG
>CACKRX010000017.1:10000-13156 GCA_902602575.1 uncultured Pelagibacteraceae bacterium
CAAAAAAAAAATAAAAGGGATAAAGAAGATCATTATCATTTAATTAAAAATTTGGAGTTAAGTGAAAAACATCATGTAACCTTAAAGAAATTTTGTAAAAAAAAAAAGATTGAATTTATTTCTACCCCATATGATATCGAAAGTGCAAAATATTTAAATAAACTTGGTGTAAAAGTATTTAAGACAGCCTCCGCAGATTTGCATGATTTTGAACTCCATAATTATTTAGCAAAAACAAAAAAACCAGTGATTATATCCACAGGCATGTCATCTATAAAAGATGTAAAAAAAACAATTTTAATTTACAAAAAATATTCAAATAAAAAGTATTCATTACTACACTGTACTTCAAATTATCCATGCTCTGATAAATCTGTAAATCTAAATGCTATGATGGAATTAAAAAGATATGCAAAAACCGTAGGATATTCAGATCATACAACTGGAAGTCTAACATCGTGTCTAGCTGTTAGTTTGGGCGGTAAAATTATTGAAAAACATTTCACTTTAAACAAAAAAATGAAAGGACCTGACCACAAAGCATCTGTGGATCCTAAGGAACTTAAACAATTGGTAGATAATATCAGAAAAACTGAAATAATATTAGGTTCGCAAAATAAGGCTATTCAACCTGAAGAGAAAAACATGTTAAAGATATCAAAAAAGGGATTATATTTTTCCAGAAAGTTAGATCAATTTTCAAAGATTACTCGAAAGGATCTTCTTAACATTAGACCAGCAAATTCATTTACATCATTTGATTTTAGTAATTTTGTTGGTAAAAAATTAAAAAAAAAGGTTTCTAAATATATGCCTTTAAAAAAAAATTTATTTTATGAGAAATAATATATTTATATCCACAGGTGGTTTTAAAGCACCAGCATATAAGTCTATTAAGAAATTAGCATATAGTGGTATAAAAAATATAGAGTTATCAGGAGGTTCATACAGTATTAATAATATAAAAGAGATATTGAAATTCAAAAAAAAACTGAATTTAAGATTGCATAATTATTTTCCACCTCCCAAAATTCCTTTTGTGCTTAATGTAGCAAGCTATAATGACAAAATCTTAAACAAATCAATGGACCATATTTTTAAGTCTATAAATATTGCGAGCAAAATTAATTCTAAATATTATAGTTTTCATGCTGGCTTTTTACTAGATCCAAAAGTTAACAATCTTGGAAAAAAATTCGATATTTCAAAGTTACAAAAAAGAGATAAATGCCTAGATAGATTTAAAAATAATGTAAGTAAAATTTCAAAATTTGCTAAATTAAAAAATATAAAAATTTTAATTGAAAACAATGTTGTTACTAAAAAAAATCTCTCTCAATTTAAAACCAATCCTTTCTTAATGTCACACCCTGATGAAATTTTTGAATTTTTTTTAAATGCGCCAAAGAATGTAAAACTTTTGATGGATGTAGGGCATTTAAAAGTAAGTTCTAAAACTGAGGGTTTTTCTAAAATTATGGCTATTAAGAAATTAAATAGGTTTGTAGGTTGTTACCACTTAAGTGATAATGACTCTAACATTGACAATAATAAGCCTTTCACCAGAAATTCTTGGTTTTTAAATTATTTAAAAAAAAATTTAGATTATTATACGATTGAGGTTTATTCAAACTCTACGAAGATTTTAAAAAACCAAATTAAAATAGTTAACAACCATATCTGAAAATGAAAAAATATTTAGAAAACCTTGAAAATGTCTCTGCTGACTATAACGATAAAATTTCAGATGTGTTGAGCAAAATTAACAAAAATGAACTTGGTATCTGCTTTATTCTAAAAAAAGGTGTTTTGAAAGGTATATGCACAGATGGTGATATAAGAAGATCATTATTAAAAGGATATAAACTAAACTCACCAGTAAAAAAAATACTAAGCAAAAAATATGTTTACCTTGATTATAGATCTTCTATTGATCTCATACAAAAAAAGATTTCTGATGTTATCAAAATAATTCCGTTAGTAGATGAAAACAAAAAATTAGTCGATTATGTAAGTTATAATAGGTTTAGAAGTATTCCTCAATATGAACCTGATCTTAAAGGAAATGAATTAATTTATTTAAACGATTGCATAAAAACCGGCTGGATTTCATCAAGAGGAAAATACGTTAATCAATTTGAAGATAAATTCAAAAATTTCATTAGAGCGAAATATAGCTTGAGTACCTCGAGTTGCACTACTGCGTTACACCTAGCATTAAAAACATTTGGTATAAAAAAAGGTGATGAGGTAATTGTTCCTAACTATACTTTTGTTTCACCAATAAATTCAGTTATTCACTCTGGCGCTAAGCCAGTAATAGCTGACATTGAAACCAGAAATTTGTGTATGAGTTTGAACTCGATTAAAAAAAAAATAACAACAAGAACTAAAGCAGTAATAATTGTACATACATATGGTCATGCAGCAGAAATAGATAAAATAACAAAATATGCAAAAAAAAATAAAATTTTAGTTATAGAGGATTGTGCAGAAGCTCTTGGAACATATTTTAAGAAAAAACACGTTGGAATTTTTGGTGATTGCTCATGTTTTAGCTTTTATGGAAATAAAACTATTTCTACTGGTGAAGGAGGAATGTTAATATTCAAAGATAGATCAAACTTTTTGAAAGCAAAACAGCTTAGGGATCACGGCATGTCTTCTAAAACAAAATATTGGTACGAACAAATTGGATTTAATTATAGATTAACTAATATTCAAGCTGCCATTGGAATAGCACAATTAGAGAAATTAGATATTTTTCTTAATAAAAAACAATGGATAGCTAAAAACTATTTCAAAAATTTAAAAGATATAAAACATATACAACTACCTTTAATCGAACCAAAAACAATTAATTCGTACTGGTTGTTCTATTTTATTGTAAAAAAAAAATACATTAATCATAGAAATAAAATTGTTAATCACCTTTTGAAAAAAGGTATTGAAGCTAGATCTGGTTTTTTTAGATTTAACCAGATGAAACTTTACAAATCTTACTCGAAAGGTAGTTTTCCTAATTCTAAATTTATTTCAGATACCATAATTACTCTTCCTAGCTTCCCAGCTCTTAAGGAGAATGAAATAAGAAAAATTTGTCACGAAATAAAAAACTATTTTAAAACTTACAATGGTGTGGAAAAAACAAGCAAA
>CACKRX010000018.1 GCA_902602575.1 uncultured Pelagibacteraceae bacterium
TTGGCTCTTATACCAACACATCCATAAGCTTCAGCTAGTTTTACAAAATCTGGAAGTGCTGCAGTGTAACTTTCTGAATAATTTTTTTCGTGAAGAAGTTCCTGCCATTGTCTTACCATTCCCATATACTCGTTGTTTAAAATAAAAATTTTAATAGGTAAATTATATTGAACTGCTGTGGACATCTCTTGTATTGTCATCAATACTGAGGCCTCTCCTGCTATATCAACTACTAATTTATCAGGATGTGCAATTTGAACGCCAACTGCTGCAGGCAAACCGTATCCCATTGTTCCCAAGCCCCCAGATGTCATCCATCTGTTTGGTTTATTAAATTTGTAATGTTGAGCTGCCCACATTTGATGCTGACCTACCTCTGTGGTAATGTAAGTATCTTTATCTTTTGTAAGCTCATACAATCTTTGAATAGCGTGCTGTGGTTTTATTGTTTTATCACTGTTTACAAAATTAAGTGAGTTGACTGATCTCCATTCAGAAATTTTCTCCCACCATTTTGAAGTTTTTTCTTTATTCGAACTTGCAAAATTTGGATGTTTTTTCTTAAGGGTCTTTATTACTGAAAGCATTACTTCAGAAACATCGCCAACAATTGGTAAATCAACTTTTACATTTTTATTTATAGATGATGGATCAATATCTATATGAACTTTTTTAGATTTTGGTGAAAATTCATCTATCTTTCCAGTTATCCTATCGTCAAATCTCGCCCCAATGTTAATCATCAAATCACAATCATGCATAGCATTGTTTGCTTCATAAGTTCCATGCATACCAAGCATTCCTAAAAATTGATTATCGTCTCCAGGATATGATCCTAAGCCTTGCAAAGTTGAAGTTATTGGAAAACCAGTAAGAGACACAAGCTCTCTTAATAGTTCGCTTGCTTTTGGTCCAGAATTAATTACACCACCGCCTGTGTACAATATCGGCTTAGATGAATTAACCATCAACTTTACAAGTTGATCGATTTCGCCTTGATTAAATTTATTATGAATTTTACCATTTAATTTTTTTCTTTTAATTGAATTAACGTATTTTGTTTTTTGGAACTGAATATCTTTTGGTATATCAACCAGAACAGGTCCTGGTCTTCCAGTTGTGGCAACTTCAAAAGCTTTATGTATAATTTTAGATAAATCTTTTACATCCTTTACAAGCCAATTATGTTTTGTACATGGTCTTGTTATTCCTGTTGTATCGCATTCCTGAAATGCATCTGTTCCAATTAAATGTGTTGGAACTTGTCCAGATATACAAACTAATGGTATTGAGTCCATGTATGCATCTGTCAAAGCGGTAACGGCATTTGTTGCTCCTGGTCCAGAAGTAACTAATACCACACCAGGCTTACCCGAAGATCTTGCGTAACCTTCTGCTGCATGTCCTGCACCTTGTTCATGCCTTACTAAAATATGCTTTATACTTTCATGATTTTTTAATTCATCATAAATTGGTAGAACTGCACCACCAGGATATCCAAATATATATTCAACATCTTGATCCTCAAGACATTTGAAAACAATTTCTGCACCTGAATATAATTTAGACATTTAACCAATCTAGCTGAAGTTGAGCTAATTGGTCAAGTTTTAGCAGAAATTATTTTAAAATTTTTTTGAATGGATTTTTTGATTTTGGATCAATTTTGTGCCAATTACTCATATGACCTCGAGACCATGTACTCTGTCTTTTGGCGTATTGTCTAGTTTTTATTAATATCTGCTCTTTAATATCGCTCAATTCAGCTTTTTTACTTAAATAAGAGTTAATCTCTTTAATACCAATCACATGATTAACACTATTCGATTTGTTTATTTTAATTAGATTAAATTTCTTAACTTCTTTGATCGCTCCTAAATCGAACATTCTATCAATTCTTTTTTTGATATTCGTTATTAATTTGTCTCTTGGATAATCTACATAAGTCATTAAAAAGTCATTCTTATCAAAAAAAGTCTTCGTTTCTTTAAACCATTTGTATAATGATTTTTTTGTAAGCTTTTTAACCTCGTATGCTCTTATTGATCTATTAACATCATTTGGATTAACAAACTTTTTAGATATAGGATCTAACTTTAATAACCTTTTATAAAATTCATTTTGGCCTAATTTGTTATGAAAGTGAAGTATCTTATTTTTTTCTGAAGGTTTAAATTTTGGAATTTTTACTAACCCATCGACTAAAGCCTTAAAATAAAGACCAGTTCCACCTACAATAATTGGTGTCTTTTTCTTTTTTCTAACTAAATTTATTATTTTGATACATTCTTTAAGCCATTGACCTGTCGAAAATCTTTTTCTTACATCAATTATGCCAAATAAATGGTGTTTGATATTTTTTTGATCTTTTTCTGAAGGTCTTGCTGTGAGAATTTTGAGCTGCTTATAAACTTGCATGCTATCAGCATTAACAATTTCTCCATTAATTTTTTTCGCTAAGTTGATTGCTATTTTTGATTTTCCAGAAGCTGTGGGACCAGCAATGAGAATGATTTTGGACTTGCAGTCCATGTTATTTTAATTTGACACCTATATATCTTTTTTGATTTTGATCATTAATTACAGCTATTAATATTGTTTTACTTGATGTTTTTAAAGCTGCATTTACTAAATTATTAAGTTCTGTTGCACTCTTAATATTTCTTTTTTGAGCTTCGACTATTAAATCACCAACTTTAAGATAATTAATAGGACTTTCTGTATCTATCTTTGTGATCACAACTCCGGTTGTGTTTAACGGAATTTTTTTCTCTACTAAATCATCTCTTGTTATTTTTCTTACTTCGATTTTTAAACCGTCTATAAAAGTCGTTTTAGGTTTTGTTGGTTTTTCTGCTCTAAAGTCCTCAGAAGTCTCTAATCTTCCTAAAGTAATTTTTTTTGTAATTTCTTTTTTATTTCTCCAAACTTTCACATTAACGACTTTTCCAACTTTTGTTTGTGCAACAATTAATGGAAGTTCTTGCATCTCATTAATCTTTTTACCATCAAACTCTAGAATTATATCACCATCCTTTATCCCAGCTTTATCTGATGGACTGCCCGGTGCAACACTTGCAACTAATGCACCTCTTGCTTTTTTCAATTTCTCTACTTCTGCAATTTCTTTTGTGACTGTTTGAATTCTTACCCCTAACCAACCTCTTTTTGTTTCACCAAATTCTAAAAGTTGATTTATTACTAGCTTGGCATTATTTGATGGTATCGCAAATCCGATACCAATTGAACCTGATTGACTTAGTATAGCTGTATTAATTCCAATCACTTCACCCTTCATATTAAATAAGGGACCACCAGAATTTCCTGTATTAATAGATGCGTCTGTTTGAATAAAATCTTCGTATCGTGACATACCAATATTCCTATTTCTTGCTGAAACTATTCCTGAAGTCACTGTTCCACCTAATCCAAATGGATTTCCAATTGCGATTACCCAGTCTCCAATTCTCGCAGTATCAGAGTCACCAAACTTTACTGTGTCAAATTTATCATCAGTAATAATTTCTAAAACTGCAATATCAGACAAAGGGTCAGTTCCTAAAATTTTTGCTTTATATTCTTTATTTTCATTTGTTCTAATGAATATATCTTCTGCATCTTGGATTACGTGATTGTTAGTTATAACAATTCCTTTTTTATCGATTATAAAGCCCGAGCCCTTTGCGCTTGATTTTCTTTTTTGAGGTGTGCCAAACTCCTTAAACATATCTTCAAAAGGTGATCCTGGTGGAAATTGAAAGTTAGGAAGAGGATTGGTTTTTGTCACAATGGTTGTTGTTGTTGAAATATTTACAACAGCTGGCATTAATTTTTCAGTCAAATCAGCAAACGAGCCAGGTCTTTCCTGCGAAAGCACTGAATGACTAAATAATATAATAAATAATACTATGAATGTTGATCTTTGAAACTTCATCATCATTATCCTTTAATAAACCAAATTATTAAGAAACCAATTAAAGCAAATATAATTCCACCTGATCTTAATTGTTTATCATTAATCATTTTTAGTTTTTCTAACATACTTTTCATTTTTGAAGGAAATAAGGCATAAAGAATTCCCTCTATAAAGAGAAATAAACCTAAAGCGACAATTAAGTCGTCCATTATACTAGTTTTTTATTTGTGCCTTTACGTTTCCAAAGAATTTGAAAAACTCACTGTCAGGTGACATTATAAGAGAGGTTTCGCCGCCTATTAAAGCTTTTTCATAAGCTTGCATTGCTCTATAAAATGCAAAAAAATCTGCATCTTGCCCAAATGCGTCAGCAAATATTTTATTACGCTCACCATCACCTTCACCTTTCATTATCTCTGATTTTTTTTCTGCCTCAGCAAGAATTACTGTAACTTCTTTATCAGCTGTTGAGGTTATAGTTACAGCCATCTCTGCTCCTTTTGCCCTAAATTCTTTCGCTTCCCTCTCTCTTTCAGTTTGCATTCTTCTATAAATCGCATCACTGTTTGCTTGGGGTAAGTCCGCTCTTTTAATTCTCACATCAACTATTTTTATACCAAAGTTTTTCGCTTCATTATTTACGCCCTCTTGAATAAGAGCCATTTGTTTATTTCTATCCTCTGATAATAGAGTTTGAAGCTCTTGGGTACCTAACACACTTCTAATTCTTGAATTAATAATTGTTGATAACCTAGATCTTGCAACTCTTTCATTTCCAACAGAGATATAAAATTTTAAAGGATCAATAATTTGAAACCTTGCAAAAGCATCAACTATTAATCTTTTTTGATCTGATGCAATTACTTCTTCTGGTGGAGCATCTAAGTTTAAAATTCTCTTATCTAAAAACACAACGTTTTGTATGAATGGTAGTTTAAAATTTAGACCTGGTTTAAGTATAATTCTTTTTGGATCACCAAATTGAAGTACTATCGCCTGATTTACTTCTTTAACAATAAAAATTGAAAAGAATGCTGTCAAAGCAAGAACACCAATTATTGGAAGTATTATTTTTCTCATTTAGTTCGTTTTCTTTTTTAATTCTGGAAGTGGCAAGTAAGGAACAACTCCTGATCCTGCATTCTTCTCTATTATTACTTTATCGATATCTGCTAAAACTTTTTCCATTGTTTCAAGATACATACGCTCTTGAGTAACTTGTTTTGCGTTTTTGTACTCATTAAAAATTGCAGTGAATCTACTTGCTTCACCCTCTGCTTTTGCGACAACTTCTTTTTTATATGCTTCTGCCGCTTGTAAAATTTTTTCAGCTTCACCCCGTGCTCTTGGGATTACATCGTTAGCATAGGCTTCGGCTTCGTTTTTAGATCTTTCCATGTCAGCTCTTGCAGCCTGAACATCTCTGAACGCATCGATTACCTGATCTGGTGGGTCAGCCTTTTGTGTTTGAACCTGAGTTATTTGAATTCCACTTTGATATTCATCTAAGATATTTTGTATAATCTCACTTGCATCAATCTCTATTTGTGATCTTCCTTCAGTCAAAATTGGTTGAATGTCACTTCTGGCAATTACTTCTCTCATTGCTGTCTCTGCAGCAGCTTTCACTGTTCCCTGAGGATCTTGAATTTTAAATAAAAAATTCCCAGCATCTTTTATCACCCAAAAAACAGAAAAGTCTATGTTTACAATATTTTCATCTCCCGTTAACATTAAACTTTCTTCAGGAACATCCGCTACTACACCTGATGAAAAACCGGTGTCTCTCTCTGATCTAAAACCAATATCAATTCTATTAACTTTCGTTACTTTTGGAGTTAAAACACTCTCAACTGGAAAAGGAATATGATAGTTCAATCCAGGTTGTGTTGTTGAAACAAATTTACCAAACCTTAAAACTACTCCTTGTTCATCTGGTAAAACTCTGTAAAGCCCACTTAATGCCCATACAATAACTAGAATTATAAGACCAAAAATAATTGGTTTACCTCCACCTGAGGCTCCACCTGGAAGAAATTTGTTTATTTTATCTTGAAGATTTTTTATTAACTCATCTATATTCGGTGGAGTTGGACCTCTTCTACCAGATCCATTTCCTGAACCTCCTCCCGGGGGTGATCCCCATGGACTTCCGCCTCTACCTCTAAAATCATCGACCATGACAATGTATATAGTGTCTTTAATGTGAAAAACAAGTTAAGTATGCTAAAACATCGTTATAAATAGTGGACTTAATGAAGCAATGATTGAAAAAACAAGAGCAAAAACCTTTACTAAAAACCCAATTATAGGGACTAAATTCACAATAGCAGTATCAAGCGCGAAAGGTGGAGTTGGTAAATCTACTTTTGCATCGAATCTTGCCTTAGCATTAAAAAAACAAGGATGTAAAGTTGGTTTATTAGACGCTGATATTTACGGTCCATCGTTACCAAAATTATTTGATATTGAGGGTAAACCAGAAAGCGATGGTCAAAGATTAATTCCAATTTTAAAATATGATATTCAATGTATGTCTATTGGATTTCTCACTGATGAACAAACTCCTATGATTTGGAGAGGACCTATGGTCACGAGTGCTATAAAAACATTTACACAAAAAGTTGCTTGGAAAGATTTAGATTTTATTATTGTCGACATGCCGCCTGGAACCGGTGATACCCAGCTAACTTTTACTCAAGAAGTAAAAATGGATGGAGTGATAATAATTTCAACGCCCCAAGAAATAGCCTTGCAAGATGTAAAGAGAGGTATAAAAATGTTCGACAAGCTTGGAACAAAAATAATTGGATTAATTGATAATATGAGTTTTTTTAAAGGCGACGATGGAAAAAAATATCACATATTTGGAGAGGGTGGAGTTAAAAAAACTGCAGAAGAATTTAAAAAAGATTTTTTATGTGAAATACCGCTCGATCCAGAAGTAGGAAAACAAGGTGATAAAGGAATTCCTATTGTTGAGAGTAATCCAGACAATGATGTATCAAAGATTTATTTAGAATTAGCTTCCAAAATTAAATCAATTTATCTCTTAAATTAAAAGCTTCCATAAGTTCATTCCACTCCCTTTTAGATAGCCCAGAACTTTCCATATTGATCTTTTCTCCATTGATCAATTTTTGAATTAAAACTTTACCTTTTGATGAAACTTCAGTTCCTCCAACTCTATAATCCAAAAAAGCATCGTAAGTAATTGGTACCCAACCTTTTAAAGTATTCAACATTGCGTCAGCATATGCTCTAATTTCATATTGTGCATGGGTATCTGCTCTCAATCTCAAAAAGTTCATTAAATTTAGTAGATCAGTTTTCCAATACCATTGCGTATAAGTATTTAGTGTTAAATTCATTCTAGCCAGTTCTCTCGCGAGACCAGGTTCATTCTCATCGACAACTGACCCATCATATCTCTCGTTAAGCATTGTTTCATAATTATCATAAGTTCTTTCTGCATCATCTTTCAATAAAGATAAAACTTTGTTGGCTTGATCTCCTTCAAGCACCTCTCCCCTGCCTTGTCTATTATTTTTTGACTGAGCTGCAAGGTGTTCCTTTTTTGGTAAGTAAAATTCTTTATCTAAAATTGAATATCTTGCTGAATATTCATTAACATTTGCAGTTCTGTGCCTAATCCATTGTCTAGCAATAAATATTGGTAATTTTACGTGATATTTTATCTCACACATTTCAAAAGGCGTACTGTGCCAATGCCTCATCAAATATTTAATTAAGCCACTATCCGTAGAAACTTGTTTTGTTCCCTTGCCATAAGAAACTCGAGCCGCTTGGACAATTGATGTATCGTTACCCATGTAATCAATAACTCTTATGAAACCATGATCCAATATTGGTATTGCCTCATATAAAATTTTTTCTAAATTTGGAGCTGTTACTCTTTTCGTTTCATTTTTTTGTGATTGAAGGTCACGGATTTCTTGAGTTTGCTCTTTAGTAAGTTTCATGAATTTTATTGAATCTTTATATATAACTTTTATATTAATAGCGTTGGTTTTCCAACTATGACGATAAACGAATTTCGTAATAAACATTACGGACGTGGGGGCAGTACCCACCACCTCCACCATTTACAACTTACGGGGGTGAACTAGGATCGACGGATGTCTAAAGGCTATTTTTTCGTTCGGAATTGTTCCACCGTAACGGGCTATTTATAATTGCAAATGATAAATTTGCTCTTGCTGCTTAATTAATTTATTAATTAAGTAACGGGGTTTTGGGGCACCTGGCAACAGAACGCCCCTACTCATTTGTTAATTTAGTTTGCAGTATCAACGTTATTTAAAAAATACAACCTAGTGACTCGGCCTGTGTTCGGAATTTTATTTATTAAAGTATTAACATGAATAGTAGGTTGCGAGAGTACATGTCCCATTAACTAATCCCATGCCTCTTCTCATCATATTGTCACTATCTCTTACTGGATCATATATCGTCATTGTCCCAGAATTTTGACCTTGAATAACAACTTGCTGATTTTGTTTTGCTGCTAATTCCATTTCTTGTGAGTATAATTTTAAAGAACAATCTGTAAATTTTTCTGTACCTTCGTTGAAACCTAATGACCTACATGTATTTTTTGCTTTATCAATCATCGAAGCCATACTAGCTTGATTTTGATTATCTTGATAAGTTTGTTTATTGAAAACATATCTATTACCTTCTTTTACAACAACACAATTTGAATATTCGCACATTCCTAAAGCAGTATTGTTTGCTTCATTTTGTGAATTTACACTTGCTCCTAGTCCACAACTATGTGTTGCTCCCTCTGGATCGTTTGCTGGGCAAGCTTTTGCATGATATGTATAATTGGAATATTCACTTTTGAAACTTTCGTAGGTTGTCCCACATGAACTTAATAAAAAAGCCACAACTATAATTCCAAGAATTCTTTTCATGATAAATGTTAACAAATACTTTTATACATTACGAGTCGATTCTGACTCGGAATTCATTCGGAATTATCGTTTAATTTAGATGATTTTATTATTGCTAATTGTTAAAATATAAGGATTATTGAAACAAAGTTCGGGGCACCTGGCAACAGAACGCCCCCTTAATTACTAATCCACGTTGATTCTATTATCTTTTTTAAAAAACTAGAGCATATACTTTAGCATGTACCTAAATTTAAAGTGGTATGCATTTAGAAAATGAGGAATAAATAGTTCCTCTTGTCATTCCTGATGATTTAGAATTCCAGTATTCGTCTGTTTTTAAATCATGTATTATTGTAGTGGAATATTTTCCCCAATCTTTCCAATCTATAATTATAATATTCTCCTCGTATTTATTTGGATTGCTTAAATAAAATTTTTCAATAATTTTTCCAATTGATCCAGTAGAAGATTTTATTTTTGAATTTTTAAAATCTATTGTCGTTGTGATTGCCATTTCGTTTATGCCAACTACAGTTCCATCCATTTTTATCTTTGTATGTAATTTTGGATTGCAAATCCAATCATCAGAAATCTTCCATATGGGAGTAGCAAACCCAACATTGCACCACATCAAAAACAGAAAGATGTATAGAGATAGTTTTTTCATAAAGTAAGTTTAACCAAATTTACAATGAAGTAATAGATCAAAAAACCAAGTAAAAAGAAAATAATCAATTCTAACAATGAAGTTTGCAATGAAGTGTTTTGATTAAGTGAGCAAATATGCTACTTTCTAATCTTATGCCGGGCAACAGAACGCCCCTTAAAATCATATGGCGCTAATTGAAAAAATATTTAATCCTCTAAGCTCTTTTCATCATAAAAGAATTTCAAGATACTTATGTGAACTAGATATTGAAAAGATTATAGATATTGGTGCTCATAAGGGTGAGTTTCTTGAAAAAATGCTCAAAATAGAGAAGGTAAATTCTTTTTACGCATTTGAACCTCAGAAAAATATCTTCAATGAACTTAGCGAAAAATTTTCCAAGAATAAAAAAGTGACACTGTTTAATTATGCGATGGATGAGGAAATTACAAAAAAAAAATTAAAGATAAATAAACTAAGCATGACATCATCTTTGGCTGAAATTAATGAAAATTCATTATATCTAAAATTTAAAAACTTTTTAACTCAAGCAAAATCAAATTTTGAGGATGAATATGAGGTTCAAACAAATACAATAGATAAAATCTTTGAGGACATGAGTTTAAAAAAAACTTTGCTAAAAATTGATGTAGAAGGTTTTGAAATTAGTGTTATCAAAGGATCTCAAATAAAGCTAAGGGAAATTCCATTTATTTTGTTAGAGAATCAGTTTGGAAACCATTACAAAAATAATAATTTTAATGATGTAATTAAACTACTTTCTGAACAGAATTTTAAAATTGATAAAAAGTTTATTTTTCCAACAATGCATTATCAAGACGTCTTATTTAAAAAGATGTAATTTATTTCAAAAATTGATTTAAATTAGGTTTGAAATAATTGGGTCCTTTCATCACTTTGCCATTCTCATTATATATAGGTTTGCCATCTTCACCTAATTTACTCATATTTGAATTTTGAACTTCTTCAAAACATTTATCTAAATTAACTCCAAAAGCATGTCCCGCACCATATGCAACGTAAAGAATATCAGTTAAAGCATCTACTGTTTCTTTTAAGTCTTTCTTATCAATGGCGTCTTTAAGTTCTTGGAGTTCTTCCTCAATAAGATCAATTCTTAATTTATTAATCTTGTCTGAAGAAAAACTAGCGTTTGTTTTTACTTCTTGACCAAATGTTTTCATAAATAAACCTACTTTTTCAAAATTTGTCATAATGCTCCTATATGATTTTTATAACTTTTAATGTATAATATTAAATATATTATCCAAATGAAATTTAGAAAAGAAACAGATAGTATGGGCTCCATTAATGTTAATGACAACAAATATTGGGGAGCATCAACTGAAAGATCTAAAAAATATTTTGATATAGGAAAAATATTAGTAAGCAAGACTTTAATTGATGCAATTGCTATAATAAAACTTGCTGCTGCTAAGGTCCATAAAAGTGATAAACAAATTAACGCAAAAATTTGTGATGCAATAATAAAAGCTTCAAAAGAAATAATTGCAGGTAAACTTGATGGTAATTTTCCATTAAAAGTATGGCAAACTGGCTCTGGAACTCAAACAAATATGAATGTAAATGAAGTAATAGCTAATCGAGCAATTCAGATTTTAGGAGGGAAAAAAGGCTCAAAAAAACCAGTTCATCCAAATGACCATGTGAATAAATCTCAATCAACCAATGATGTTTTTCCTACAGCAATGCATATTGCGATTGCTTTAGAGACTAAAAAAAAATTATTACCCTCCTTAAAAAGTTTAAATAAAGAATTGAAAACAAAAATAAGTAAATTTAAAAATATTGTTAAAGTTGGCAGAACTCATCTTCAAGATGCAACTCCACTTACTTTAGGACAAGAATTTTCAGGGTATCATTCTCAATTAAATGATTGTATTTTGAGAATTGAGACTTCTTTAAAAGAAATCTTCTTTTTAGCTCAAGGAGGAACTGCTGTTGGAACAGGAATTAATTCAAGAAAAAACTTTGATGTAAAAATTTGTAAAGAAATAAGTAAATTAAGTAAAATTAAATTTTATCCAGCAAAAAATAAGTTTGCAGCCCTTGCGGCCCATGATGCGATAGTGAATTTTTCAGGTACCTTAAATACGACAGCAGTTTGCTTAATGAAAATTGCAAATGATATTAGGTTTTTGGGTTCAGGTCCTAGAGCGGGTTACGGGGAGTTAATTCTCCCTGCTAATGAGCCTGGCTCGTCAATTATGCCAGGTAAAGTAAATCCAACACAATGTGAGGCTGTCACAATGGTTTGTGTAAAAGTTATTGGCAATCATACAGGAATTACTCTGGCAGGTTCACAAGGGCAATTTGAATTGAATGTCTTTAAGCCACTCATTGCTCACAATATTCTTCAGTCTATTGACCTTTTATCAGACAGTTCCAAAAATTTTTCCCAATTTTGTATTAAAGGTATCAAGGCTGATACAAAAAAAATAAATTATGATTTAAATAACTCGTTAATGTTAGTTACAGCTTTAGCTCCAAAGATAGGTTATGATAGTGCAGCTAAAATTGCAAAATCTGCTCTTAAAAATAAAACCACATTAAAATTTGAAGCAATAAAAACTGGACTTATTTCGGCAAAAGATTTTGATAAAATTGTTGACCCAAAAAAAATGACTTATCCAGCATAGCTAGATAA
>CACKRX010000019.1 GCA_902602575.1 uncultured Pelagibacteraceae bacterium
TAAGTAATATTACTAATTGGTAAACTATTTAATCTGCTCATCACAAAAGAAACAGATAGAATTGCTAATATTAAAAAAGACAGAAAAACTATTCCAAAAGCTTTAATATTTGATTTAAAATTTAATACCTCTTTAGTTGAAATTATTAATGAGGCAAATATCCAAAATTGTGTTAGAAAAATTATTGGCATTACCAAGTCAGGAGTCAATGCTATGAATCTTAATAATCCAGGGGCATGAGCAATGCCTACTGCAATTAAAATTTTTTTAAAAGTGACCTTGGTATCTTTATCAGGAAAAATTTTGGCTCCGATTGTAAATATCAAAACTGCCCAAAAAAACCAAGTTAAGATAGCAGTTAATGCAGATAGGCTTAATGATGTTTTGTAAAAATTGTTGGTGGCAATCGCTCCTGCGACGCCATCTAGTATCATTATAATTGCAGCAAAATAAATTGAAACTTCTGAGAAAGTCTTAACTTCTCTATAAAGTTTTTTGTCAAGTTTTATTGATCTGAAAATTAATTCTAAAAAAAATCCAAACATTTATTTTCTATTTTTTTTTTGAGCATAATAGGAAATTAATAAAGGAAAAATGATTAAAATTATACCTATAATAATGCATGTTATTAATAAAAAGTATTTTGACATTTAATGAATCTAAATCAGAAAAAAGGGGGGATTACCCCCTTTTTATAATTTATTTAGCTTCTCTTGTATTAGGATTGTATGACTCTGTAAAAGGTATATCAACAACTACAGCATCAACTGGTTCATTTCCTTTTTCACAATATTTCTTTGGAAGATGAATTTTAAATTTTCTACCAACTTTACCAATTGGAAATCCATTTTTATTCAAATTTCCATCGAACGGCACGTACCCCATTGCGATATTAGTTCTTTTTTCAGGATGGTACCAAGGCGATGTTATAAATCCTACTGGATTTTTTCCATCCTCAGAGATTAACCAAAAATCTGGCGCATATTCTTCTATTGGTTTTCCTCCTAGTTCCATTCCTACTAGCTGAAGTTTGTATGGTTTTCCTCCAGAAGATATCTCACTTTTCATTTTTTCAAGAGCTTCTTTACCAACATAGTCTCCTTGTTTCTCCCAAACACCTTTTCCAGATAATGAAACTTGATAACCTAAGTTACATTGAAATGGATTATGCTCGTTATCCATGTCTTGACCCCAAGATAAAATACCTGCTTGTATTCTTCTGTGGTGTGCAGGAGCGATAACCATAAGATTGTGTTTTTTTCCAGCTTTTAAAACTGCATTCCACATATCTTCTGCATATAAAGTCGCATTTCTTAAATAAATTTCATATCCAGCTTCACCTGAAAAACCTGATTGTGAAATCACACAACTTCTTCCACCAACTTTTGCTTCTGCTAATCCGTAAAAAGGCATGTTGTCTAAA
Organism: uncultured Pelagibacteraceae bacterium; assembly: GCA_902602575.1. Taxonomy (GTDB): domain Bacteria; phylum Pseudomonadota; class Alphaproteobacteria; order Pelagibacterales; family Pelagibacteraceae; genus Pelagibacter. The sequence continues at coordinate 1,424 of CACKRX010000019.1, forward strand.
TCAACTTGATTTCCAATTAAATCATTCATCAATGCTTTAGATTTAGGACCTTGAATTTGAACTGGACATGCATCTATCTCATCAATTTCTACATTAAATCTTTTGTCAGAGTTAACACCTTGTAGATAAAGACCAATATCACTATCAGATAAACTAAACCAAAATTCATCTTCAGATATTCTTAATAAAATAGGATCATTTAAGACACCACCTTTGTAATTACATAAAATAACATATCTGGCACGCATTGGAGAAATTTTTGTTGCATCTCTTGTAATAACGTAGTCTGTAAATTTTTCGGCATCTGGACCTTTTACTCTTATTTGTCTTTCAACTGCTACATTCCACATTGTTACATGTTTTTTAATAGCCTCATATTCAACCATCGCTCCACCCTTTTCTGGTCTTACATAACCTCGTGGATGATAAATTCTATTGTAAACAGTTGCTCTCCAACATCCAGCTTTCATGGATAAATGCCAGTAAGGAGATTTTCTAACTCTTGTAGAAATTAACATTTCAACTTGAGTTGGACCACTTTGTCTTAAATTGTAAGGAACATGTCTATCAGATTGATCAACAGCAATAGAGTGAGAAACTTTTGAATAATCTACTTTCTCAATTATTCTGCCTTTTGACATTGGCTTACTGACTTTCTTAGATTTTACTTTAGTTACTTTTTTTGGCTTTCTTTTTTTCGAACTTACTTTCTTTTTTTTCTTTTTTTTAGGCATAGTTATTATCCTTTAACCATTTGTTTGTTTCCTTAAGTCCTCCAAATGTATAAATATGAAAGTGTTCTGTATGATCTTTTAATTTATCAATTAGATCATTTGGGTCTTTAGGTTTCAATAAATCTAGAGCCTTACTAAAATTAGATTTAAGGAAATTTATGGAATTTTTTGCACCTACTATATTAGCAAATTTTATTAAGCTCGATATCTTAAGGGGCCCAGTAATTCCAACATGCACTGGCACTGTTTGTTTAGAAATAAAATCTATGATTGGCTGAGGATCAAGTAACCATTGAGTTACTATATAATCAGCATAAGGCTTTTTATCTTGCATAGCTTTTTCCAAATCTGAGTCGGATATATCAGGACTCCCCTCAGGATGTCCAGCAATTCCTATCTTCATCTTCTCAAAATAACCAGTCTCTAAAAGTTGAAATGAGCTATCAAATTTACCAGCTGGTTCACGGCCCCCTCCAATAATTAAAGCCTGTTTAACCCCCCCATCTTTACAGATGCTTACATACTCTTTTAACTGGCGCTCATTCTCCATTGATCTTGCCGGAAAATGAGGGATAGGGTTGAAGCCTTTCTTTACAAGTTGGACTGCTTGATTTGCTGTCTCTTTAAAATCTCCACCCGGCAACATTGTTATATAGACATCTTTTAGTTCCGGCAGAGTTGATAGATCTGTTTTAGGCCCAATTTCTATAGAAAAATTCATTTACAGAATTATTATCTATTTTTAATTTGTGTGTCTATAAAATATAATTAACAAAAATAAATTTATTAATTTAAAAAATGGCCCAAAAAGACATCGGAAATAAAGTCCCTTTGCATACTCTAAAGAAAGTTGAGGATGTAGCGGCTTATTATGATGAATGGGCGCTAAATAATAAGTATGACAAAGATATGGAAACTTGGAATTATACTGGACCGAAAGAAACTTCCGAAACATTCAATAAATATCAAAAGAATAAGAACATTGAAATATTTGATGCCGGTTGTGGAACCGGTTTAGTTGCAGTTGAGCTAAAAAAAATGGGTTACCAAAATTTTTATGGCGCCGATATATCACAAAAATTGTTGGATTTAGCGCCGCAAGGTCTTTACAAATCTTTAGAAAGGATCGATTTAAACAAAAAATTGATATACGAGGATGATAAATTTGACTCAGTATTTTGCGTTGGAACATTTACATTTGGGCATGTCAAACCTGATGCTTTAGATGAATTTATAAGAATTACAAAAAACAACGGTTTAATTTGTTTTACAATTAATGTTGGCGTTTATAAGGATTATGGTTTTGATAAAAAGATCAATAATTTAATAGACAATTATAAATGGAAAAAACTTGAATTTTTTAAATCAAACTATTTATCCAGCAAAGATGTAAATGCTTGGCTCGGAATATATAAAGTTACAAAATAATTAATATGAATTTAAAAATAATTTTAATAATGGGTTTACCTGGCGCAGGCAAAACAACGCTTGCAGATGCACTTGCCAAAAAAATTAAAGCAAAAAGACTTAATGCTGATGAGGTAAGAAAAGAGGCAAATGATTGGGATTTTTCCGAGGAAGGAAGAAAAAGACAAGCAAAAAGAATGTCAGATTTTGCACTTAAACTAAAGAATGAAGGCAACAATGTTATTGCTGACTTTATATGTCCTACTCCTGAGGCACGTAAATTGTTTCCCGCAGACTATATAGTTTGGGTTGATACAATTAAGTCTGGAAGATTTGATGATACAAATAAAATGTTTGTTAAACCTGAAAAATTTGATTTTCATGTTACATCACAAAATGCTAAGGAATGGTCTGAGAAAATTTTAACAGATTTAACTAAAAATGTATAAGTGGGATAACAAAAAACCAACAGCGCAAATGTTAGGAAGATGGCAGCCTTTTCATGACGGACATTATGCTCTGTTTGAGGAAATAATTAAAAAGACTGGTCAAGTTTGTATTCAAATACGAGATGTTCAGGGCTTAGATGATAATCCATTTGATTTTGAAACAGTAAAAAAGAAAATTGAAGATAGATTAAATCCAAAATATGGGGGGAGGTTTAAAATAATGCTAGTCCCCAATATTACAAATATATGTTATGGAAGAGGAGTGGGCTATAAAATTGAAGAGATAGTATTAGACGAGGAAACACAAAAAATATCAGCAACTAAAATAAGAGCAAAAATGCGAGAAGATGGGGAGCTTAAATAGAATGACAGTTATTGTTAAAGATAATGGTTTCGGTATCAAAAATATAATAATAAACGAACCCAAAACTTATAATTCCTTGTCCTTTAAAACATTAAATATTTTAATAAATATTTTTAGAAGATTAGAAAACGATAATAAGACTCGAGTAATAATTTTAAGTGGAAATGGCAAAGGCTTTAGCGCGGGTCATAATCTTAAAGAAGTAAAAAATTTAAAAGTGAGATCTAAATACTTAAAATTATTTAATCTTTGTTCAAAATTAATGCTTAACATTGTTGAAGGAAGAAAACCTGTTATTGCTAAAGTCCATGGTTCTGCATTTGCAGCAGGATGTCAACTCGCAGCGAGTTGCGACTTAGCTTATGCATCAACAGATGCAAAATTCGCTACCCCAGGAGTAAATATAGGTTTATTTTGTAGCACACCAATGGTTGCCGTAAGTAGAAAAATTGGAAAAAAAAGAATGATGAAAATGTTGTTAACAGGCGAACCCATTAATGCAAGATATGCAAAAGAGATTGGTTTAATAAATGACTGTTTTCCAAAAAATAAATTAAATTCAAAAGTATTAGAAGTCGCAAAAGTAATTTCAGCAAAATCAAATTTATCAATCAAAATTGGAAAAAAAGCATTTTATAAACAATTAGAAATGCCTTTAAAAAAAGCTTACGCATACACAAGTAAAATGATGACATTGAATATGATGTCAATGGATGCAAGAGAGGGAATTTCAGCATTTTTAGAAAAAAGGAAACCTATTTGGAAAAATAAATGACAAAATTAATTGAAGACATTTTAAAAAATTCTAAAACTATTGCCATGGTGGGTGTAAGTTCTCTTAAAAAAAAAGAGGATCCAAAAAACTTAAAAAGAAAACCATCAACTATTGTTATGAAATATATGCAGGAATTTGGTTATAGGGTAATTCCAGTAAATCCTTTTGCAGAAGGTGAAATTATCCATGGTGAAAAAGTTTTTTCAAAATTAGAGGATATAAAAATATCAATAGATATTGTTAATATTTTTAGACCTTCAAATGAAACCCCTGATTTAGCTAACGAGGCTGTAAAAATAAATGCAAAAGTTTTGTGGCTTCAATACGGAATTAAAAATGACGCAGCGGAAAAAATAGCCTTAGATGCAAAAATGAAATATATATCTAATCGTTGTATTAAACAGGACTATCAAAACATATTTCAAAAAGTAAATCCTGTTTTTCCAGCTTTAAAAAGCTAAACATTTTAAAATTAATGCGTAATTTTATTGTCATTTTTATTTTTATTTTTTTTGTTAATAACCAATCATATTCTCAAGAATTGAAAAAAACTTATTTTGGTGGTGGGTGTTTTTGGTGCATGGAGGAGTCTTTCGATAAGGTAAAAGGTGTCACCAATGTTGTCTCTGGCTACTCAGGGGGGACAAAACCTAATCCGACTTATAAAGAGGTGACTTATGGTGATACTGGTCATATAGAAGTAGTTGAAATAACATATGATACAAACAAGATCAGTTATGAGGAATTGTTAAATATTTTTTGGAAAAATATTGATCCTTTCGATGCGGCAGGTCAATTTTGTGACAAAGGTTATAGCTATAAATCTGCTGCATTCTACATTAACGACAATCAAAAGAAGCTAATAGAAAAAAGTATTAAAGCTATAGAAAACGATTTTAATAATAAAGTTGTAACTTTTGTTAAAAAATTTGAAAAATTTTATCCAGCAGAGGATTATCACCAAAATTATTATCAATCAAATTTTATAAATTACTTACTTTATAAAAAAGGGTGTGGTAGAGAAAGTAGATTAGAAAATATCTGGCAAAAATGAAACAAATTTTTTTAATATACGGTCACTATAACGATAAATCATTTAATGCAGCAATAAGGGACACTTTTATAAAATGTTCAAAAGATAAAGGTAACAAAGTTGATTGTGTTGATCTTTATAAAGAAAAATTTAATCCTGTTTTTGCAGGGGAAGAACCAGATAGCACTGTTTTAGACCACAGAAAAAGAATTGAGAAGAGCGATGTAATTGTTCTTGTTGCTCCTATATGGAATTTCAGAATGCCAGCGATGGTCGAAGGATGGATTGACAAAGTTCTTTCTCCACCATGGGCTTTTAGTTTTAAAAAATTATTTGGTAACTATGGATATCCTGTTGGAAATTTAAAAGGAAAAAAAGCAGTAGTATTTTGTACTTACGGATCACCTCAATTTGCAATTAGAACATTCTTTTTGAATATGCCAACAAAAAGATTAAGAAGGGGAGTTTTTAATATCTGTGGGATAACAGACGTTGTTTATAAAAGATTCTTTGCAGTACCTTTTGTATCAAAAGAAAAAAGAGAAAAATTTTTAGAAGAAGTAAAACGTACAGCTTCCCAAATATAATTATTTTTTTAATTTATTAGAAAAGATTAAATTATCACCTTTAAATTTTTGTGAGTTACTCTTAATAAATTCTTTCATAATTATTATTTTTTCATTCTCAAATTCTGAAACTTTTCTTTGATCTAAATCAACATAAAGGGATAAAATTTCAATGGTTGATGCTAAAAATTTTTTTTCTTTATGAATCATTTCAAGTTTATATTGCAACCTTTTTTTATCATGATCGAAATATAGTAAATTTACGTCTACCTCGTCACCCTCTTTTACCTCTTGGTTGTAAGTAATATGCGACTCAACCACCATGGTGCTTTTTTTTGTTTTCTTAGCCGACTCCTCGCCCATTTTAAATTTGTCCATTAATATTTCAGCACCAAACAAATCAAAAATTAAGACATAATAAGCCACGTTCATATGGCCATTATAATCGGTCCATTCTTTTAAAATTTTCTTAGAATTTAAATAAAGCGACATTTTATTCGTAAAATTTATATTATAATATTGTAAATTAAAGTCCTATTATGAACAAACTTTTATTTTTCTTTTTACTCTTTAATCTTCATGTACCGAATGTTTATTCTGATATTATTAAGCCAAACACAAAAATTGAACCTTATAACGTAGTTGAAATTCAACTGACCAGTTTAAAGAATAATGATAAACCAGATAAGGATTTTGGTATTGAACAAACGTGGGAATTCGCTCATCCAGAAAATAAAATAAATACTGGCCCATTAAATAAATTTAAAAAGATGTTAAAAAACGAAATTTACTCAATTTTGTTAAATCATAAAGATCATAAAATTGAAGAGATCTATAATAATAAGAAGATCGCAATTTACGATGTAATCATTTTGGGATCAGATAATTTTTTCTATGAGATTAAGTGGCAAGTAGAAAGGTACGATGGCAAGGGATCACTTAACAATTGTTGGTTGACTACTGCAGTTTCTAATCCAGTTTCTCTCGGAGCATCAATTTAGATTATGAAAAAACCTAAATATGAAAATCGTATTCTTATTCTTATGCTTATACTTTGTGTTCCACCTATTTTGACCACCCAGATAACTTGGTATTACTTTGGTCAGGAGATTGGTCTCAACTGTGGAATTGTTGTAGGCATAATTAGCGTGAGTGTCGCAGCTTATTTGTTGTTCCAATTAGATTGGAGAGAACCGGACGACGACTAATAGAATTTTGTTTCGTTCGATTTAAAAATCTTGTAGAAATCTATTAATGAAACCTAAAGCAAAAGTCGTAATAGTCGGTGGAGGTGTTGTAGGAGTTAGTGCCCTTTATCATCTTGCTAAAAAAGGCTGGTCAGACGTTGTTTTAGTTGAAAGAAAAGAACTTACTTCTGGATCAACTTGGCATGCTGCAGGTTTGTTACCACTTTTTAATATGAGTTATTCCGTTGGACAACTCCACAAATATGCAGTCAATTTATATAAAAAATTAGAGGAAGAAACGGGTAAGAACGTTGGCTTCAGTGTTGTTTCAAATATTAGGCTTGCAAATAATAAAGATAGAATGGATGAGTATTTTCAATATGCAGGAGTTGCAAAAACTATTGGCGTTGATGTAAAATTTTTGACTCCTGATCAGGTAAAAGAAATTTGGCCTTTATGTAATACTTCAGATTTAGTTGGTGCAATTCAACACCCAGAGGATGGATACATTCAGCCCGCCGATTTAACACAAGCGTTAGCTACAGGTGCAAGAAATAGAGGTGCAGAGATTTATAGAAACACCACAGTAGTTGGCATGAAACAAACAAAAGATGGATGGGTAGTAGAAACAGACAAAGGTTCAATTGAGTGTGAACATATAATTTCTTGCTCAGGAAATTTTGCTAGACAAACTGGAAAAATGGTTGGTCTTGACATTCCAGTTATTCCTGTAGAACATCAATATATCGTTACAGAACCACATCCTGAAATTCAAAAAAGAAAAAAAGAGGGTTTACCTGAAATGGGGGTTTTAAGAGATAGTGATAGTCGTTGGTACATGAGAGAAGAAGCTGGAGGTTTAATATTAGGTCCTTATGAAGACGGAGCTCCCGCATGTTATGTTGATGGACCTTCAAAAGATTCTGAATATGAATTATTCCAAGAAGATTTAGATAGACTTGCTCCACATATAGAAGGTGCAATACACAGAGTGCCAGCTTTTGGTGAGGTAGGAGTTAAAAAGGTTTACAACGGTGCAATTTGTTATACTCCAGATGGAAATCCAATTGTAGGCCCAGCATGGGGACTTAAAAATTTTTGGATAAACGAAGGACATAGTTTTGGAATAACTGCGGCTGGTGGTGCTGGTTGGCAGTTAGCAGAATGGATAGTCGATGGAGAACCTACGATTGACATGCTTGGTGTTGAACCAAGAAGATATGGAGACTATTGTTCAAAAGCATACCTTAAAGAAAAAAATGAAGAGGCGTACAGCCATGTTTTTATAACACATTTTCCGGATGAGGAGAGACCAGCAGCAAGACCACTAAGAACAGCACCATGTTATGACAGAATGAAAAAGCTTGGAGCAGTTTTTGGTCAAAAATTTGGTTGGGAAAGACCAAACTTTTTTGCAACTAATGGAATGGAACAAAAAGATGATTGGTCATTTAGAAGATCAAAATGGTTTCAAGCTATTGAGAAAGAATGCAAGAATGTAAGAGAGAACGTAGGTTTGTTAGACATGAGTGCATTTGCCAAATGTAGAATAAAAGGACCAAAAGCAGAAGAATTTTTAGATAAACTAGTTGCAAACAAACTTCCGAAAAAAATTGGAAGGATAAATTTATGCCATGCGCTAAATACAAAAGGTGGCGTTCATTCAGAATTTACAATTATGAGAGAAGCTGAAGACAGCTTTTATTTAGTATCTGCGGGTGCTTTTCAAAGACTTGATCATGATTGGATTTTAAGATGGATGCCAAATGACGGATCAGTTCAGTTTGAAAATTTAACTAACAGCATGGGTGTGTTGGTTGTCTCTGGACCAAAAGCAAGAGACTTAATGACAAGAGTATCAAAAGACGATTTTTCTAACGAAAATTTTAAATGGTTAAGTGCTAAAAATGTTGACGTGGGTTATGCTCCTGTGAATGCAATGAGAGTAAATTTTGTTGGGGAATTAGGTTGGGAATTACATCATCCAATTGAATATCAAAATCACATTTTTGATAAATTAATGGATGCTGGTAAAGATTTAAATTTAAAACCATACGGCATAAGAGCAATGAATAGTTTAAGAGTTGAAAAATCTTATAAACTAGTTGGAACAGAATTATCTATAGAATACTCTCCATACGAAAGTGGTTTAGATAGATTTATACATCCAAACAAAGGAAATTTTATTGGCCTAGATGCTTTAAACAAATGGAGAGAAAAAGGATTTAATAATAAATTAGTGACACTTGAAGTTCATAATATTACCGATGCTGATGTGCTTGGAAATAATCCAATTTATGAAAATGGATCTTGTATTGGAAGAGCCACTGGTGGAGATTTTGGTTTTAGATTAGGAAAATCTATAGCTCTTGGAATGGTTAAACCTGAATTGGCAAATGTTGGTCAGAAACTTAAAATTGATATTTTGGGAAAAACTCATGAGGCAACTATCCTTGAAGAAAGTCCTTATGATCCAAAAAATGAGTTATTAAGGGCATAATGAAAATCTTAGTCGCAGTCAAAAGAGTAATAGATTACAACGTACAAGTAAGAGTTAAAGAAGATGGAACTGGAGTTGTTACTGATAACGTTAAAATGTCAACCAATCCCCCAGACGATAATGCAGTTGAAGAGGCAGTAAAAATAAAAGAGTCAGGTAAAGCAAAAGAAATTGTAGCAATAACTATTGGTGAAGAAAAAGCTCAAGAAACTGTGAGAAAGGCACTTGCAGTTGGTGCTGACAGAGGAATACATGTAAAAGTTGAAGGTGTAGTAGAGCCTTTAGCTGTTTCAAAAATATTACAAAAGATAGTAGATAAAGAAAAACCTGATTTAGTTTTTATGGGTAAACAAGCAATAGATGATGATTGTAATCAAACAGGTCAAATGTTGGCGGCTTTACTAAATTGGCCACAGGCAACTTTTGCATCTAAAATTAATGTTAAAGATTCATCACTTGAAGTTACTCGAGAAGTTGATGAAGGTTTAGAAACAATAGAAGTAAACATACCCGCAATTGTTACCTGCGATCTCAGATTAAATGAGCCCAGATATGCTTCATTACCTAATATAATGAAAGCAAAGAAAAAACCATTAGAGCAGATAAATGCTTCAGATTTAGGGGTTGATACCAAAGCAAGAATCGAGCAAATTAAGGTTGAAGAACCACCAAAAAGAAAAGCTGGAATAAAAGTCGCAAATGTATCAGAATTGGTTCAAAAATTAAAAAATGAGGCTAAAGTAATATAATGTCAGTTTTACTAATTGCAGAACACAATAATAAAGAACTAAGACCCTTCACTTATAATGCAGTATCAGCTGCTTGCAAAATAGATGAGGACTTACATATTTTAATTTTGGGCAATAAATCAGAGGCAGTTGCAAAATCTGCGTCTGAAATACCAAATGTAAAAAAAGTTATTCATGTTGATAACGAAATTTATGAAAACTTTACTGCAGAAAATTATACTGCAGCAATAATAAAGCATGCAGACACATATTCACATTTAGTTTGCTCAGCTAACACATTTGGAAAAAATTTGATGCCTAGAACAGCAGCTCTTTTAGACACATCTCAGGTGAGCGATATCATTAAAGTTATTTCAGCCGATACTTTTTTACGTCCTATTTATGCTGGAAATGCTTTTGCGACAGTAAAAAGTAATGATAAAAAAAAATGTATCACTATAAGACCAACATCTTTTGAACCTGCACCAGCGAGTGGAGGTTCTGCAGAGATTGTAAAATCAGAACCTGGAGAAGCTTTTAAAAATTCTAAGTTTGTAAAAAGAGAAGAAATAAAATCAGATAGACCTGAGTTAGGGACAGCAAGAATTGTAATTTCAGGCGGCAGAGGAATGCAAAATTCAGAGAATTTCAAATTAATTTCAGCAATTGCGGATAAGTTGAATGCAGCTATCGGGGCATCAAGAGCAGCTGTAGATGCAGGATATATTACCAATGATCATCAAGTTGGACAAACAGGAAAAGTTGTTGTACC
>CACKRX010000020.1 GCA_902602575.1 uncultured Pelagibacteraceae bacterium
TTGAATTGTCAAAATCTAATGTTCAAAAATGTGTCGAAAAAGGTTTAACTGTTATTGAAGGTGATGCAGAAAAAGATTTAAAACAATTTCCGGATAGTTCTTTCGATTTTGTAATACTGAGTCAAACCTTGCAGGCTTTCTTAGATCCAGAAAATGTATTAAATGAATTACTAAGAATTGGCAAAAAAGCAATAGTATCAATTCCAAATTTTGGACACTGGAAAGTGAGACTTCATTTGCTTTTAAAGGGCACAATGCCAGTTACAGAAAATTTACCTAACGAATGGTATAATACACCAAACTTACATATGTGCACAATTAAGGATTTTGAAAATTATTGTAAGCAGAGAAATATTAAGATTAATTCAAAAAATTTAAAATTTCAAAACTTGTTTTCTGAATTAGGAATTTTTATACTAGAGAAATAAAATGAAAATTGAAATAATAAAATGTCTTACTGACAATTTTTCATATTTGTTAATCAATGAAAAAAATCTAGATGCTTGCGTAATAGATCCTGGTGAGGCAAAACCAGTATTAGAGTATATAAATAAAAATAATTTAAATTTAAAATATATCCTAAATACTCATCACCATGGTGATCATATTGGTGGCAACAATATTCTTAAAAGTAAGTTTAACGCAAAAATTCTAGCCTTTGAAAATGATAAAGATAGAATTCCTATGATTGATATTCCCTTAAAAGATAATCAAATTTGGAAGGATGGTATTTTTGAATTTAAAGTAATTCATGTGCCTGGGCATACTTCTGGACATATATGTTATCATTTTTTTAATGAAAAAACTGTTTTTACAGGAGATACATTGTTTTCTTTAGGATGCGGAAGAATTTTTGAGGGGAGCTATGAAGATATGTTTAATTCATTATTGAGGTTAAAAGTTTTACCACCTGAGACAAACATATATTTTGGACATGAATATACATTAAATAATGCAATTTTTTGTCAAAGATTTGATCAAAACAATTCTGAACTTGATAAAAAGATTCTTGATATTAAAAAAAAATTGGGAAGTGGTTTTCCTTCCGTGCCGTCTACAATAAAAGATGAATTGAATTGTAACATTTTTTTAAGGGCAAAAAATCAGGAAGAATTTTCAAAATTAAGGGATTTAAAGGATAATTTTTAATCGATATAACTTGACTAAAAATACCTTAGAACTATATTGCAGCATAATTTAAAAATATTTTTATGTCATTTGCAGTCATACAAACAGGCGGAAAGCAGTACAAAGTCAAGGCCGGAGAGATTTTAAAAATTGAAAAATTTCCAGAAGGTAAGCCAAATAGTAAAATTGAGTTCAAAGAAATTTTGGCTTATGGAGATGACAAAAATATTGAGTTAGGTAACCCTGTTGTTTCAGGTGCAAAAGTTGAGGCTGAATTATTAAAAAATTCAAAAAATAGAACTGTTTTAATATTTAAAAAACGAAGACGTAAAAATTCAAGAAGAAAAAACGGTCACAGGCAACAATTCTCATTAATTCGAGTAAACAAAATTATGTCAAAAGATGGAAAGGTCTTGTCTGAGGCAGAGAAAATTACTAAAGTAAGTAAAAAAAAAGAAGAGAAAAAAACAACAACTAAAGTTAAATAATGGCAACAAAAAAAGCAGGTGGATCGTCAAGGAACGGAAGAGATAGTGCGGGAAGACGTCTTGGAGTAAAAAAATATGGAGGTCAGTTTGTAGTGCCTGGAAATATTATTGTTAGACAAAGGGGAACAAAAATTTTCCCTGGACAAAATGTTGGTATGGGGAAAGATCATTCAATTTTTTCGGTGATAAAAGGAAAAGTTATTTTCAAAAAATCAAAGTCTGACAGGACTTACGTTTCAGTTAAACCCAATTAATATCCATACAACTTACCCTGTTGTTTTATGAAATTTTTAGATCAAGTAAAGATATATATTAAAGCTGGCGACGGTGGATCTGGATCTCCAAGTTTTAGAAGAGAAAAATTTATAGAATTTGGTGGCCCTGATGGAGGTGACGGTGGAAAAGGCGGATCAGTAGTGCTGGTCTCTGAGAGAAACTTAAATACTTTAATAGATTATAGATATCAACAACATTTTAAAGCTGAAAGAGGCGGAGATGGTAAAGGAAAAAATCAAACTGGAAAAGGTGGAGACAATTTATACTTAAAAGTTCCGATGGGAACGCAGGTCTTCGAGGAGGATAATAAAACTTTAATTTTCGATTTTAAAAAAGAGAAAGACGAATACACAGCGGCAATAGGTGGAAAAGGGGGTTTTGGGAATACAAGATTTAAATCTTCAACAAATAGAGCCCCACGTAAATTTACTAAAGGACTCAAAGGTGAAGATTTTTGGATATGGCTTCAATTAAAGACTATAGCAGACATAGGAATTATAGGATTACCTAATGCGGGTAAATCAAGTTTATTAGCATCAATTACAAGCGCAAACCCAAAAATTGCAAATTATAAATTTACAACCCTTAACCCTAATTTAGGTGTTGCGGTATATGATGATAAAGAAATTACTTTAGCAGATATCCCCGGACTTATAGAGGGCGCTCACAAGGGTGTAGGTTTAGGAACAAAATTTTTAAAACATATTGAAAGGTGTAAAACTCTACTTCATCTAATCGATGTAACAGAAGAAGATTTGATCAGATCATACAAACAAATAAGAGCTGAGTTAGGTAAATATAGTAAATCTCTTTTAAAAAAAAACGAGATAATTGTACTTAATAAGATAGATCTTATTAATAAAAAAAATTTAGATTCAAAAAAGAAAATTTTAAGCAGCAAAATCAAGAAAAAAATTTATGATTTATCTACTTTCGATAAATCAAAAATTTCAAAGATTAAATCAAAACTATTAGAATATGTATTTTGATAAATTAAATACAATAGTCATTAAAATTGGATCATCATTAATAATTGATGAAAAAAAAAAGATTAGAAGTAAATGGCTAGATAGTTTTGTAAAGGATATCAAAGATTTAAAAAAAGCAGGCAAAAGAATTGTAATCGTGAGTTCAGGAGCGATAGCTTTAGGATGTAAAAAACTAAATCTTGATAAAAAAAATCTTAAGATTGATAAAAGTCAAGCTATTGCATCAATAGGTCAAATAGAGTTAATGAATCTGTTGAAAAAAAACTTTTCTAAAAAGAAAATGGATATATCTCAAATATTAATTACTCTTGAGGACACTGAAGTGAGAAGAAGAGCCATAAACGCAAGAAGAACACTAGACAATCTTTTTGATATTGGTTTTATACCGGTGGTAAACGAAAATGATAGTATCGCTACATCAGAAATAAAATATGGAGATAATGACAGACTTGCTTCAAGAGTTGCTCAAATATCTAATGCTGATTGTCTTATTCTACTTTCAGATGTTGGGGGGCTTTATAATAAAAATCCTAAAGTTCATAAAGATGCGAAATTAATTAAAGAGGTGAAAAAAATTGATGAGGATGTATTTAAAATTGCAAATAAAACAACTGGTGAGTACGGATCAGGAGGTATGTTAACTAAAATTGAAGCTGCAAAGATATGTGGTTTAGCAGGATGTAAAATGGTGATCTCAAGTGGTTTAATATTAAACCCATTAAAACATATTAATTTATCCAAAGAATGCACATGGTTTTTGCCAGAAGTTTCAAAATTAGATGCAAGAAAGAAATGGATAGCAAGCTCTGTCTCGCCAAAAGGTGAGTTGATGATAGACAATGGGGCTATTACAGCTCTTAAAAAAGGAAAAAGTCTTCTTGCAGCTGGAATTAAAAATATAAAAGGTAACTTTGATAAAGGGGATCATATAAAAATTGTAGATGAGAAAAATTTTGAATTAGGAAGAGGTTTAAGCTCTTTCTCATCTGAAGAAATAAATAAAATTAAAGGGCAACATTCTGACAAGATTAATAAAATATTAGGGTATAAAACTAAGTCTGAAGTTGTTCATAAAGATGATATGGTGGGATTTAGTAAATGAAAAATTATTTAAATAGAATTGGAATAAATGCAGTTAAAGCAGGATCAAAAATTATTAATAAAGAGAAAAAAAATAAAATTTTAAAAGATTATATAAGGTTATTAACTAAATTTAATGACAAAATTTTAAAGGAAAATTTAAAGGACCTGAAGATAGCTAGAAAAAAAAAACTTGATACTAATTTAATAAACAGATTAGAGCTTAATGATAAAAAGATTGAAAATATCAAGAAATCTGTATTAGAAATAATTAAACTCAAAGACCCAGTAAATAGAGTTGTTTCTAAATGGAACCGACCTAACAAATTAAAGATTAAAAAAGTTACTATTCCTATTGGGGTAATTGGAGTTGTTTATGAAAGTAGACCAAACGTAACTTCAGACGTCTCTTCCTTATGTTTTAAATCTGGAAATAGTGTAATATTAAAAGGAGGTTCAGAGGCTTTTAATTCTAATAAGATTATCTCAAACTTATTCAGAAAAGCTCTTAAGAAAAATAAGGTTGATGTAAATTTTGTTCAATTTATTGAAAAAAAAAATAGAAAAGTGGTAGATTTTTTATTGTCTAAAATGGAGTCTTACATAGATGTAATAATTCCGAGAGGCGGCAAAAATCTAGTAAAAAAGGTAAAAAAATATTCAAATATACCAACCATAGGACATCTTGAGGGTTTGTGTCATACATTTGTAGATGAAAACGTAAATCACAAAATGGCAAGTAAAATTATATTAAATGCAAAATTAAGAAACCCTGGAATTTGTGGTGCTACAGAGACATTACTTGTTCATAAAAAACTATCTAGCAAAAAAATCAATTCTATTATTAATGATTTATTAAAAAATAATTGTGAAATATATGCTGACCACAATATCAGAAAAATTTCTCCAAAAAAGATTCATAAAGCAACACCAAAAGATTGGTCGACCGAATACTTGTCATTAAAAATTTCTGTTAAAAAGGTCAACAATGTAGAGGATGCCGTTGAACACATTAATAAGTATGGTACCTCACATACTGAAGCAATTATTTCTAATAATAAAAAAAATATAAAATACTTTTTTCAAAATGTGAAGAGTTCAATATTAATTCATAATTCATCGACTCAATTCGCGGACGGAGCTGAACTTGGCTTTGGTGGTGAAGTGGGTATATCAACTAATAAGTTACCACCAAGAGGCCCTGTTGGTTTAAATCAACTTGTATCTTATAAATATCAAGTAATAGGAAATGGCCAAATACGATCTTAAAAAAAAAGTTAGACTAGGTATTCTTGGCGGAACTTTTGATCCTGCTCACAAAGGGCATTTAAAAATTTCTAAAGTTGCTAAAAGATTATTCAAATTAGATAAAATTGTATGGGCTATTACAGAAAAAAACCCTTTTAAAGGTAAAAGTTTTTATAGCCTAAAAAAAAGAGTCCAAATTGCAAAGAGTTTAACAAAAAAAACAAAGTATGTGACTGTGGGTTTTTATGAAAAAAAAATTAAATCTAATAAGACAATTAAGCTTATAAAATTTTTTAAAAAGAAACGCAGTAACGAAATTTTTTTTATAATGGGAGCTGATAATCTCATAAATTTTCATAAATGGAACAATTGGTCTAAAATTGGAAAGTTGGCAAAAATTTTAGTTTTTGATAGAAGCGGATACAAGAAAAAATCAAAGGAATCAGTGGCTTATAAGAACTTAAAAAAAAAGGGTCTTAAATACATAAGTTTTAAAAAGGTGAATATTTCATCTTCTAAAATAAGAAATATTTGATAAGGTAAATAATTAATGGCCGAAAACTTAGACTTAAAAAAAATCATCATCAAAACACTCGATAGTAACAAAGCTTTAGACGTAGTATCTATAGATCTTAAAGATAAGTCCTCAATAGCTGACTATATGATTGTTGCGAGTGGGACTTCTTCTAGACATATCCAGTCCCTTTCTGAACAAGTTTTGGAAAAGTTTAAAACTAATGGATTAAAAAATTGTAAAATTGAGGGAAAAGATAGTGCTGAATGGAAACTAGTAGATGGAATAGACATTGTAGTTCATATTTTTAACCCGGAGAAAAGAAAGTTTTATGAATTAGAAAAAATTTGGTCTGAATTAATCCCAAAAGAGAAAGTTATTGTTTAATGAAAATAATTATTTTTATAATTATAATCTTTCATACGTTCACACTCGCATTTTCAGATAATGATAACATTTACGATAAAGTAGATTTATTTGGAGAAGTGCTTGATAAAGTCAACAAAGAATATGTTGAGGAGATAGATCAAGCAGAAGCAATGGATGCTGCAATCGATGGCGTCTTAAGATCGCTTGACCCATATTCCGCATATTTATCACCAGAGGATCTTAAACAAATGGAAACCGAAACAAGTGGTAAATTTGGGGGATTAGGAATCGAAGTCGGTATGGAAGCAGGTGTTGTAAAAGTAATTTCTCCAATAGATGATTCTCCAGCTGACAAAGCTGGTGTTAAAGCAGGTGATTACATAGTGAAAGTAAATGGCACGCAGGTACAAGGCAAGACCTTGACTGAAGCCGTTGATTTAATGAGAGGACCAGTTGGAAGTAGCATCGAAATTACAGTTAGAAGAGTTGGAAAAAAAAAATCATTAATATTCAATATTACAAGAGAAATTATTCAAATCACATCAGTGAAATCAAAGATTTATGATAAGAAAATTGGATACTTGAGACTAACATCATTCAATGAAAATAGCGGCAGTCAAATCAAAACTGAAATTAAAAAATTCAAAAGAGATAAAAAAGTTGAAAGCTATATCCTTGATTTACGTAACAATCCTGGAGGCTTGTTATCTCAAGCAATTAAAATATCAGATTTTTTTCTTGAAGATGGAGAAATTGTATCAACCAAAGGTCGCCAAAAAAGTGAAAATAGAAAATGGTTTGCAAGTAGTGGAGATTTGATTAATGGCAAAACTCTCGTGGTTTTAATTAACAATGGATCCGCATCAGCTTCAGAGATAGTTGCAGGAGCATTAAAGGATCACAAAAGAGCAGTTTTGGTTGGTGAAAGTACTTATGGCAAGGGCTCTGTTCAATCAATAATTCCTCTTAAAAATGAGGGAGCAATTAGACTAACAATTTCAAAATATTATTTACCTTCAGGAAAATCAATTTCAGAGGTGGGTGTAGCTCCAGATATATCAATTGAGGAAGAAGAGAATGATTTTAGAATTGATACAGAAACTGATAATCAATTAAATTTTGCACGTAAACTTTTAGCAGGATAGATGCTCGACAAGTTTAAAAAGTTGCCACTTAGAAAAGGAGTGGGTATTATTTTACTTAATCAAAATAACGAAGTCTTCGTAGCAAAAAGAATAGATAATCCAAACAATTATTGGCAAATGCCTCAGGGTGGAATTGATGAAAATGAGGACTATCTTGATGCAGCTACAAGAGAGTTAGAAGAAGAAACAAGTATAACAAACGTTAAATTGATTAAAGAGTTGGACGGTTTTCAAACTTATCTGCTTCCTCAAAATCTTTTAGGAATTATATGGAAAGGTAAATACAAAGGTCAAATACAAAAGTGGTTTTGTATGAGATTTCTGGGTAGTGATAACGAAATAAATATAAAAACCAAAAAGCCTGAGTTCTTAGAGTGGAAGTGGATAAACCTTAAAGATATTACAAAAAATGTGGTTGACTTCAAATTAGACGTTTATAATGAAGTCAAAAAAAAGGTGTTGGATATTTTAAAATAAATTAATTGAGTCTATTCAAAACATCAATTTTTTGGCTTGCTATAAACCTTTTTTGATCGTCTAAATTTTCATCTTTTAAAGCTTCATTGGCCTCATTAATCATTGAGCTTAAATCGTCTTTTTTTATTTCTTTTATGTCAATAATTCTGCTGGTAAGAATTGATAAAGAATTTTCACTAAATTCAATAATTCCATCTTCAACATATAATTCTTTTACTTCATTGCCTGTAAAAACCTTGACTATTCCGGGTTTTAAAAAAGAGATTATAGATATGTGATCTTTCAAAATACCCATATCACCTTCAAACGCAGGTACTACTACTTCGGATACATTATCTAAAGAAAGGAATAATTTTTCTGGATTAACAATTTCTAGGTTAAACGAATCTGACATTATGCAGCGGCTTCTTTCTCCATTTTTTTAGCTTTCTCAATGGCCTCTTCGATGGTACCAACCATATAAAATGCTGCCTCAGGAAGATGATCATATTCACCTTTGCAAATTGCATCAAACCCTTTTATAGTTGAGTCTAAATCTACTAATTTTCCAGGTGATCCGGTAAAAACCTCTGCAACAAAGAATGGTTGAGATAAAAATCTTTGTATTTTTCTAGCTCTGGCTACAATTAATTTATCTTCTTCGGATAGTTCATCCATTCCGAGAATTGCGATGATGTCTTGTAAAGATTTGTAAGTTTGAAGTACTTTTTGAACTTCCCTAGCTACTCTATAATGCTCGTCGCCAACAATTCTTGGATCTAATATTCTTGAAGTAGAGTCTAAAGGATCTACCGCAGGATAAATACCTATTTCTGCTATCTGTCTGGATAGTACTGTTGTTGCATCTAAGTGTGCAAAAGATGTTGCTGGCGCAGGATCAGTTAGGTCATCCGCAGGCACATAGATCGCTTGTACTGAAGTAATTGAACCCTTATTAGTCGTCGTAATTCTCTCTTGTAAGTTACCCATATCGGTAGCAAGAGTTGGTTGATATCCAACAGCTGAAGGTATTCTACCTAATAATGCAGAAACTTCTGAACCAGCTTGCGTAAATCTAAAAATATTATCAACAAAAAATAATACGTCTTGGCCTTCTTGATCTCTAAAATACTCAGCAACAGTCAACCCAGTTAATGCGACCCTTGCTCTTGCTCCTGGAGGCTCGTTCATTTGACCATAAACTAATGCAGCTTTTGAACCTTTGCCCTCCGGCTTAATAACTCCTGAGTCAATCATCTCATGGTAAAGATCATTTCCTTCTCTAGTTCTTTCTCCTACACCTGCAAAAACCGAAAAACCACCGTGCGCTTTAGCAACGTTATTTATCAATTCCATAATTAAAACAGTCTTTCCAACACCTGCGCCACCAAATAATCCAATTTTTCCCCCTTTGGCATATGGCGCTAAAAGATCAATCACTTTAATACCTGTAACTAATATTTCAGTCTCTGTAGATTGATCATTAAATTCTGGAGCCGCTCTATGGATTGGCCAATTTTCCTTACTCTTAACATCGCCTTTTTCATCGATAGGTTCACCTATGACATTTATAATTCTTCCTAAAGTTTCTGGTCCAACTGGTACTTTAATTGGTGCGCCTGTATCTGTTACTTCATCTCCCCTTTTAAGGCCCTCTGTGGAATCCATAGCAATCGTTCTTACACTAGACTCTCCCAAATGTTGGGCTACTTCTAAAACTAACCTATTTCCAGCATTTTTACATTCCAACGCAGTTAAAATCTCGGGTAATTCTCCTTCAAAACTTACATCGACTACTGCTCCAATGATTTGTGTTATTTTTCCTTTTCTCATATTATAAACTTTCCGCTCCTGATATTATTTCAATTAATTCTTTTGTAATAGCTGCTTGTCGACTTCTATTATATTCAATTGTTAGCTTCTCAACCATTTCCCCGGCATTTCTTGTCGCATTATCCATTGCGCTCATTCTTGATCCTTGTTCGCTTGCAGAATTTTCTAACATAGCTTTAAAAATTTGTGTTGAAATATTCTTCGGTAACAAGTTATTTAATATTTCATCCTCTTCGGGCTCAAACTCGTAATTCATAACATCATTTTTATTTTCTGATTTATCTGACTTTAATGGGATAATTTGTTGTTTTTGTGGTATTTGGGTAATTACATTTTTGAATTTGTTAAAGAAGATTGTACAAACATCGAATTCTCCTTTCTCAAATTTCTCAATTATCATTTTTCCTACCTTATCAGCATCAAAGTAATTTACATTTTTAGATTCTTTGAAAGAAATATTCTCAATTATATGCTCTTTATAAGCTCTTTTAAGTTGGTCAAATCCTTTTGATCCAACAGTTGCTATCTTAAGCTCCTTACCACTATCTAATATTTTTTTGAAATAGGACTTCGCTTTTTTGGTGATATTTGAGTTAAAACCTCCACATAAACCTCTGTCAGAGGTCATTACCACACAGAGATGTACATTATCTTTACCTGAGCCAGCTAACAGCTTCGGTGCATTTTCTTTATCGTTAATATTCTTAGACAAATTTAAGATTATATTATACATCTTCTCTGAATAGGGTCTGCCTTTTTCAGCACTTTCCTGAGCTTTTCTAAGCTTTGCAGCTGCAACCATCTTCATTGCTTTTGTAATCTTTTGTGTAGATTTTACACTTGTTATTCTTTTTTTTAAATCGTCTAAACTAGCCATAATTATTTATCAAAATTTTTCTTTAAATCTAAAATAATACTTGTTAATTTTTTCTCATTTTCCTCTTCTAGTTTGCCAGAAGAAATTATTGAGTTTATCAAATCTGGTTGTTCGGATTTACATTTCTCAATGATATCTTTCTCAAATTTTGATATATCTTTTTGTTGAATATCGTCTAAGTG
>CACKRX010000021.1 GCA_902602575.1 uncultured Pelagibacteraceae bacterium
CATTTGTCAATGATGCGTCTACTATAGAAGAAGCTGGATTGTGATTAAAATCAACTGAAACAAGTTTTTCTTCTGTTATTTCTAAAACCTTAATTTTTTGTTTATTGCTAAAATTTTTAAAAGCAGAATTTATTTTTTCAACAGATAAATCTTTCTTGGAGCAAAATATTAACTCGATTAAGGAAACATTGGGTGTTGGTACCCTCATTGCTACGCCCTCTAGCTTTCCTTTTAAAGAGGGTATAATTTCACCAATCGCTTTTGAAGCACCCGTCGAGGTTGGCACTATTGATTGACTAGCTGTTCTAGCTCTTCTAAGATCTTTATGAGAATTATCTAAAATCCTTTGATCAGTTGTGAAAGAATGAATTGTAGTCATAAAACCTTTTTCAATTTCAAAATTTTCATTTAGGACATGAGCAACTGGGGCAAGACAATTAGTCGTACATGATGCGGCAGATATAATTTTATCTTCCTTATTAATTTCTTTTTCGTTAACCCCAAATACTATTGTCTTATCAGCATTTTTACATGTAGCAGAAACAATAACTTTTTTTTGCACCATTGTTTAAATGTGGAATTAATTTTTCCTTGGAATTAAATTTACCAGTGCATTCAAGCACAATATCAACATCATTATCTTTCCATTTAATTTCTTCTATTTTATCTCTTTGTGAATAAAGAATTTTATTACCATTAATATTTATATAGTTTTTTTGAATTGATATGTCTGCGTTGAATTTTCCGTGAATACTATCTCTTTTTAATAATGCACAAGCAGTCTCGATATCAGCTCTATTATTAATATGTTGAATTTTTAGGTTTGAATGTCCCTCTTCAAATATTGATCGAACCACCATTCTACCTATTCTACCCAAACCGTTAATACCAATTTTAGTTTTCACAAATTTTCCTTTATTTTTTGCATAATATTTTCAACATCTAATTCAAAGTGTTTATATATATCTTTATAAGGAGCACTCTTACCAAAGTTGTTTATTCCTAAATTTAACCCATTGGTTCCTGTATATTTTTTCCAATAACTAGTTTCCGATGCTTCTATAGAAACTTTAAGTGTATCTTCTTGTAAAATATCTTTTTTATAGTCACTGCTTTGACTATCAAATATTTCGTGACATGGCATTGATATGACCTTTGAATAGATATTTTCTGTGGCTAATTTATGACTAACTTTAATTGCAAGGCTAGTTTCAGAACCTGTCGCTAAAAGCGTTACTTTAAGATTATCTCCATTTCTTAAAATTTCATAAGCACCTTTAGAACAAAGATTGTTAGCAATTATCTCTCTTCTCACAGGTTCTATTTTTTGTCTTGTTAGAGCAATAACACTTGGTTTGTTTTTACTTTCCAAAGCTAATTGCCAACATTCAAAAGTTTCAATGGTATCAGAAGGTCTAAACACATTTAAATTCGGTATAGATCTCAACATTGCGAGCTGTTCAACAGGCTGGTGAGTTGGCCCGTCTTCTCCTAAACCAATTGAGTCGTGAGTTAAAACATAAATTACTCTTTGACCCATCATTGCCGCCAATCTGATAGAAGGCTTACAGTAATCACTAAATATTAAAAAGGTTCCACCATATGGAATGAGATTACTATGCAAAGAGATTCCATTCATAATTCCACACATTGCATGTTCCCTTACTCCATAATGAATATAATTTCCCCCGAAATTTCCTGGTTTAATTATCTTATGATTTTTTGTTTTTGTATTATTTGAACCAGCAAGATCAGCCGAACCGCCAATCAAATTTGGTAATTTTGAAACTATATCTAAAAATTTTTCTGAAGACTTTCTAGTTGCAATTGGCTCTAATGATTTTAGATAATCGATTTTTACTTGTTCTATTTCGCTTGTAATTTCATCGTTAAAAAAATTGAATTCAGGTGGATATGATTTATTTTTTTCTGCTTTTGAAGAAGCGCTTTCTCCAATTTTCCTCCACTCACTTAAAATCTTCTCAGGGATCTTAAAAGGCTTGTAATTCCATTTTAATTTTTTCCTTACTAGCTTTACCTCATCGGTTCCTAACGGGCTCCCATGTGATGATGCTTTCCCACTTTTATTTGGTGAGCCATAACCAATTGTAGTCTTACAAGAAATAGCAAATGGTTTTTTTGAAGCTTGAGCTTTTTTTAAAGCATTAAATATTTGTTTTTCATTATGTCCATCTATTTCTAAATAGCTCCAACCATAACTCTCAAATCTTTTTTTTGTATTATCAGAAACTGCAAGATTAGTAGGGCCATCAATCGAGATAGAATTATTATCAAAAAGCAGTATCAAATTTTTTAATTTTATATGACCCGCAAAACTTAATGCTTCATGGCTTATTCCTTCCATAAGACATCCATCTCCTGCCAAGACATAAGTTTTATGATCTATTTTTTTTTTTCCTAACTTTTTTTTTAATATTTCTTCAGCGAGTGCAAAACCCACAGCATTGGATATACCTTGTCCTAATGGTCCAGTCGTAGTCTCTATCCCTGAATTAGAATGATATTCAGGATGCCCTGCACAAATACAGTCAAGTTTTCTAAAATTCTTAATGTCTTCAATTGAAATACTCTTGTAACCAGCTAGATATAAAAGTGAGTAAAGAAGCATTGACCCATGACCAGCAGAAAGAACGAACCTGTCTCTGTTAAACCAGCTAGGATCTTTAGGATTAAATCGTAAAAAGTTTTTAAATAAAACTGTAGCTACATCAGCCATTCCCATTGGCATTCCAGGATGACCAGAATTCGCTGCTTCAACAGCATCTAAGGAGAGAAATCTTATGGCATTAGCTAAATCTTTATGTTTTATTTTCAAAAATATTCCTATCTAGACTAAGAGACTCATTAATATATAATTATATATATATGAAATATATCAGCGAAAAAGAAAAAAAACTTGAAGACGCACTTAAGAAATTAAAAAAACTTGATCTAAAAAATGACCAGATAACTGGAGACATTAAAGAATTAGTTGATCAAAAAAATCAATTAGAAATTGAAAAAAACGAATTGGAAAAAAGATACAAAAATTTAAGTGATGAACACGGCAATCTTAAAGTCAAAATCAAACAAATGATGGTTGAAAAAAAAGATGATAGAATGAAAAGATTAGAGTTTGACGAAAAAATTGATGAATTAAATCAAGAAACAGATACTTTACTTGATGAGATTGAAAAATGGCAAATATAAATATTAAATTTAATGGGAAAGACTTTCTTCTCTCATGTGAGGATGGTCAAGAAGATCACCTTGAAGAACTAGCAACAAATTTAAACGATAAATTTGAAAAATTAAAAAATGACCTAGGAAACATAGGTGAAAATAAATTATTATTGATCACTGCCATTAAAGTGATGGATGAGTACTTTGATACCAAAAAAAATGTTGAGAAAAAAAAACTGGAATTAACTAATCTCACAGACAAATTTAAAGAACTGAAATCTCTTGTATATGGCTACAAGGATGAAAAAGAAGATGAAGCAATTAAATTGAACAATGATATTGACAACTTGCAAAAAGAACTTGATAAAATAAATAATAATTATGATCAATTAATTTCTAATACTGCAAAAGAAATAGAGGAATTTGTTGAGCGAGTTAATCTTAAAAATTAGATTTAGTAGTGAACAAATTTCAACTAAGAAAAAAAATATCAAAAATTCGATCAAAATTTGCCAGAAAAAAAATCACTGTAAAATCTGAGACAATAATCAAATTAATTGAGCAAAAATCTCCTAACAAAAGAATTGGATTGTATTATCCATTTGGTGATGAATTATCTACTTTAGAATTAATGGATCGATTGACTAAAAAAAATTTTATAATTTCTTTACCTATAGTTAATAATAAATTTGAGATGTCTT
Source organism: uncultured Pelagibacteraceae bacterium (assembly GCA_902602575.1). Taxonomy (GTDB): domain Bacteria; phylum Pseudomonadota; class Alphaproteobacteria; order Pelagibacterales; family Pelagibacteraceae; genus Pelagibacter. The sequence goes on from CACKRX010000021.1 coordinate 3,885, forward strand.
TTTATAGCTGGCATCCTAATGAACCCTTAACAATAAATAGATTTGGTATCTTAGAACCTTTAAAGGGAAAAAAAATAATTCCCTCTACATTAATTATTCCAATGTTAGCTTTTGACTCTAACTTGAATAGACTTGGTTACGGAGGTGGTTTTTATGACAGGTTTATTCAAAAGTTTGAGAGACGAAATATCTGCATCAAAATCGGACTTGCCCTTTCTTGTCAAAAAATTAATAAAGTGCCAGTTGATAAGCACGATAAAAAAATGGATTTTATAATAACTGAAAAAAGAATTTATAAATGAAAATTTTATTTTTAGGTGATATTGTAGGACCCTCGGGTTGCATGGTTGTAAAAAAATACCTTAAGAAGATAGTTGAGGAAAAAAAAATAAATTTTGTAATAGCGAATGGTGAAAACGCAGCTCACAACGGGGTAGGTATCACAAAAGATGTTTTAGACAATCTAATTAAATTTGGAGTAAATGTACTCACAACTGGAAATCATGTTTGGGATCATAAAGAAACTTTAAAACTTGTTGAGGATGATAACAGACTTCTGAGACCATTTAATTTAATTGGAATAGCTCCAGGAAAAGGATTTGAAATTTATCAAATATCAAAAAATTTTAAAATAGGTGTACTAAATTTAATGGGAAATGTTTTCATGAGGAAAAGTGAAGATGTTTTTAAAACAGCTGAATACTTTCAAAAAAAATACCAACTAAAAAAAGATTACGACTTTTTAGTAGTCGACTTGCATTGTGAAACTACTTCAGAAAAAATGGCAATGGGACATTTGTTTGATAGTAAAGCTACTTTAGTAACTGGTACCCATACCCATATTCCGACAAATGATGCTAGAGTTTTAAAAGGTGGAACCGCGTATATCACAGACTCTGGAATGTGCGGTGACTACGACTCAGTAATTGGGATGAATAAAGAAAACTCATTAAAAAGATTCTTTAAACAGGATTCTGAAAAACATTATCCATCTTTAGGGGATGGTTCTTTATCGGGTGTTATGGTAGATTGTGATGAAACTACAGGACTAGCTAAAAATATTAATAGTATAATTGTTGGGGGTGTTTTAAATAACTCAAAATAATATGGCAGGACATTCTCACTGGGCTGGTATTAAACATAAAAAAGGTAGAGCAGATAAAGAAAGATCAAAGATTTTCTCGAAACTTTCTAGGGAGATTACCGTAGCTGCTAAACTTGGAGATAAAGATCCTTTGATAAATCCCAGACTTAGATCTGCTATTCAAGCAGCAAGATCCTCAAACATGCCAAAAGATAACATTGAGAGAGCCATTGATAAATCGAAATCATTAAACCAATCAAATTTTGAAAAGATAAGATACGAAGGCTTTGGTAAAGATAAAGTTGCTATAATTGTTGAGGCACTTACAGATAACAAAAATAGAACTGCCTCAAAATTAAGAACAATTTTTCAAAAAAACGGTGGTAATTTGGGTACCCAAGGTTCTGCAGCTCACAATTTTAAACAAATTGGCGTGATTAGAATAGACATAAATGAAATTAAAGACGATAAAATTTTTGAACTAGCAATTGATGCAGGTGCAGATGAATGCTTTTCCTTTGAAAATTTTCATGAGATACACTGCGGTTCTGAAGATATTTATTCTATAAAAAAAAAAATTGAGTCTAATGTTGAAAACTTCATATCAACCGAAATTGAGTGGCTTCCACTAAATAAGGTTTCCAGCAAAGGTGAGAGTAAAGAAGACATAAAAAAACTCATAGAATTATTAGATGACGATGATGATGTTCAAAGGGTTTACTCGAATTTTGGGGAAGAAGATTAAGCAATGTTAATAATTGGAATAGATCCTGGAATTAATGGTGCTATATGCTTATTTAAAGATGGAAAGATAGTTGATGTGTTTGAAATGCCAAAAATGGCTGTAGGTAAAAAAAATAAATCACAAGTTAATGCTTCTCAAATATTTAACGAAATTCAAAAAGCTATAGAAGGAGAAGATAAAACGAAAGTAATAGCTGTGATCGAGCAAGTTTCTGCGATGCCAGGACAAGGAGTTACCAGTATGTTTAATTTTGGACAGTCTTTTGGAGTGTTGAAAGGAATCTTTTCTGCAATGCAAATTCCAATGGATTTTGTTTCACCAGTTAAATGGAAAAAATTCTTTAATTTGATCAATACCAACAAAGACGCTAGCAGGACAAAAGCTATTGAAATTTATCCGTATTTTTCGTCAAAATTGTCAAAAAAAAAAGATGCCAATAAAGCTGATGCAATACTAATTTCCAGTTTTTACTATCAAAATGCTAAATATTAGATTTATTTGATATTTCGGGTCAAATTGATGACACATTTTAGTGTGAAAGATTTTTCATGGAAGCCGATATAGCATCACAATCAGTTGGGTTGGGAAGTTCAGTAGACTTTTCTTTATGGAGCCTATTTATTAGAGCAGACATAATAGTAAAGTCAGTCATTGTTTTATTGATTGCAGCATCAATTTACACTTGGGCAATTATCATAGAGAAATTTAAGTTATTTAAGAAAATAAATATAACAACACAAGAGTTCGAGGAAAAATTTTGGAAAGCTAGATCTGCTGAGAGCTTTTACAATAACTTACCAGCAAATATAGATGATCCGATGTCAAATGTTTTTAAAAAGACTATGCAAGTTGTATTAAAATCAAGATCAAGAAGTAATTTGAATGAAAAGCTCTCAGGTTTATTAGAATCCAATATTGAAAATGAAGTAAACAAGCTTGAAAAAAATTATTCATTTTTAGCCACTGTTGGGTCAACGGCACCTTTTATTGGGTTGTTTGGAACAGTATGGGGAATTATGAACTCGTTTCAGTCAATTGCTGTTTCTAGAAATACAAGCTTGGCAATAGTTGCACCAGGTATAGCCGAAGCATTATTTGCGACAGCACTCGGCCTTTTAGCAGCTATACCTGCAGTTGTAGCTTATAACAAATTTAATAATGACTCTAAAAAATATTCTCAAAGATTAGAGAATTTTGCAAAAAGATTTATCTCTACTATTTAGCGAATGGCCTTTAATTTAAAAAATAAATCTAAAGATCCTATTAGCGAAATAAATGTAACCCCATTTGTTGACGTTATGTTAGTTCTTCTAATAGTTTTTATGGTAACTGCTCCATTACTAACAGTTGGTGTTCAGGTAGATTTACCAGAAAGCTCAGCTGACTCACTTCCTGAGGAACAAGAACCATTAACTTTAAGTATAAACTCAAAAGGAGAGATTTTTATTCAAGAGTCCAAAGTCGAATTTGATAATGTAATTGCCAAAATATTAGCTGTTTCTAAAAATAGGACAGATACAAGAATATATGTAAGAGGCGATAAGACTATAAATTATGGTCGAGTTTTAGAGGTTATGGGAATGCTTTCTGGCTCTGGGTTTACAAAAGTTGCGCTTATTTCTGAACCTTATAAGGAAAGGTAATCTTTTGTGACAAATAATATAATTATATCATCTGCACTACATTTATTACTTATAATTATAACAGCATTAAGTCTTCCTTTTTTAGCAAAAAAACCAATAGATCTACCACCGATTATTTCCATAGAACTTATACAAATAACTGATAAAACATCTATACCATACGCCCCTAAAGCAAAAAAGATTATTGAAGAAATAAAGAAAAAAGAAAAGGAAAAACTTGTCTCCGAACAGGCACCTCCAAAAAAGGTCAAAAAGGAAAAACCAGATGCGATACCATTACCAGATCAACAAAAAAATATAGTAAAAAAACCTGAGGAAGAAAAACAAAACCCAGAAAAAATTGACGATGAAATAAAACAAGTTTCAGAATTTGAAAAAAAAGAATTATTTGATCCAAACAACATTGCTGCACTTATCGATAAATCAAAAGAAGAAACTGCAGAAGTTGTAAAAAGCGATAATAAGGTAACTCAATCACAAAGAAAAAGTGTAATTTCTTCTGGACTTACTTTAAATGAAGAAGATGCTCTCAAAGCTCAAATATTTGGATGCTGGAGTATTCCCTTAGGTTTACCTTATAATGAAGATCTTCTTGTAAGGATAAAACTTAATTTAAAGCCAGATGGAAGTATTATAAATTCTGAAATTCTCGACCATGCTAGAATGAATAAACCAGGACAGGGATTTTACAAAGTTTTAGCTGAAAGTGCTTTAAGGGCAATTAGATTATGTCAACCTCTGAGAGTCCCAACAACTGGATACGAAAGATGGAAAGAAATTCAATTAAATTTTGATGCTAGGGAGATGCTTCAAGGATGAAAAAAATTATTTTTTTTATATATGTTAGTTTGTTTATTTTAAACTGGGGAAAAGCTTGGTCGCTCATAGAGGTAGATATTACCAGAGGTAATTTAAATCCATTACCATTAGCGGTATCGCCATTATCTGTTGATCAAAACTCAAAAGAAAAATTTAAAGATTTATTAAAACTTGATGACATTGGCGCAGAAATATCAAAAGTTGTTGAAAATAATTTAAGACAATCTGGTCTATTCAATCCATTAGATCCTAAAGCTTTTTTACAAAAACCAGATATTGCTCATGTAAAACCCAGGTTTGAAGATTGGGCTCTAATTAAAGCTCAAGCCCTAATAACAGGAGAAGTAAAGATAGTTGATAAAAAACTAAGAGTTGAGTTTAGGTTATGGGATATATTAGCTGGTAAAGAGATCATGGCACTTGCATTTACAACTGTATCAGAAAATTGGAGGAGAGTTGGACATATAATTACTGACAAAGTTTACCAAAGGTTGACTGGTGAAAAAGGTTATTTTGATACTAGAATTATTTATGTTGCTGAAGAAGGACTTAAAACAAGTCGTATTAAAAAATTAGCAATTATGGATCAAGACGGATTTAATACTAAATACTTAACTCTGGGGAATGAATTAGTGTTAACACCAAGGTTTAATCCAACAAATCAAATGGTAACTTACTTATCTTACTTTAAAAATCTGCCGAGAGTGTATTTATTAGATATCGAAACTGGGATACAAGAAGTCGTGGGTGACTTTCCTGGCATGACATTTGCTCCGCGTTTTTCTCCAGATGGAAAAAAAATTATCATGAGCTTTGCTAAAGATGGAAACTCGGATATCTATACTATGGATCTTGAAAGTAGAGAAGTTGAAAAAATAACAAATCATCCATCTATTGATACTTCTCCATCATATTCTCCAGACGGTAAATATATTTGTTTTAACTCAGACAGAAGTGGATATCAGCAAATTTATGTAATGAGAAGTGATGGTTCCAAAGTAAAAAGGATTTCATTTGGAAATGGTCTTTATGGTACACCTGTTTGGTCTCCAAGAGGTGATTTAATAGCTTTTACAAAACTCCACAAAGGAAAATTTTATATAGGGGTAATGAGAACAGATGGAACAGGGGAAAGATTGCTTACAGAAAATTATTATCAAGAAGCTCCTTCTTGGTCTCCTAATGGAAGAGTTTTAATTTTTTATAGAGAAACAAAATCAGACTCTGCAGGAAAGGGCTTTACAGCCAAACTTTGGTCTATAGATCTTACTGGATATAATGAAAGAATGGTTAAAACTGAAACTGATGCTTCAGACCCATCTTGGTCGTCATTATTAACCGATTAATTATGGTATTTTTAGAAAAATTTAATAATTGCTTGATTTTTAAGCTTGAAAGATCTATTTAGTTGTGGAAAAGTACAAAATTAACTTTTAAGGAGCAGTAATGAGTTTAGACAAAATTTTAAGAAATACTTTGCTAGTAATTTCTGCAAGCATTTTATTATCTGCATGTGCCGTAAAAACTACAGGTAAAATGCAAGGTGACGTATACACTGGTAAAGATACAGTTGAGTATTTAGCTTCTGGTGTACCAGATAGAGTTTTCTTCGCAACCAATGAAACAGTTTTAACTACTGCTTCAAGAGAGACATTAAGAAAACAAGCATCATGGTTAAGAAAAAATTCAAAAATAAATGTAGTTCTTGAAGGTCACGCCGATGAGAGAGGTACAAGAGAATATAACTTAGCTTTAGGTGAGAGAAGAGCGAACTCAGCTAAAGATTATTTAATGACTTATGGAATATCTGGAAATAGAATTTCAGTAATAAGTTATGGAAAAGAAAGACCAGTAGACTCTGGTTCAAATCCTCTAGCTTGGTCGAAAAACAGAAGATCAGTCACAGTCAAAGCTAACTAATAAATTAATTAATTTAGACCCCAATAACCATTTGTTGTTGGGGTCTTTTTTTTGCCATCATTATAGATAGAAATTAACTAATGAAGTTTTTAGAGAGTATAAATAAAAAAATATTATTTTCTGCAATGTGTTTTTTATCAATTAGTCCTTTTGTTGAGGCAGAGGAAACAAAAACTTTAGAAGTTTTGGAGACACTAAAGAAAGATTTAAAAACTTTAGAAAAAGCGGTTTACTCACAGTCTTCGAACATAAACACAACTAGTACAAAAACTTTAAGTTCAAATGATGAAGATGTGCTTACAAGACATTTGCTAAAACTATCTGAAATAGAGAAACAATTCCAAGACTTAACAAATAAATTTGAAGAAATTAATTTTAAGATCGATAAATTATCAAGCAGATTATCAAAAGTTCAGGCTGATAATCAATTGAGGTTTCA
>CACKRX010000022.1 GCA_902602575.1 uncultured Pelagibacteraceae bacterium
TTAAGAGAAATGATTAATGGAATTAAAGATGCTTTAGAAAATACACCGCCTGAATTATCAGCAGACTTGGTTGATATGGGTTTAACTTTAACTGGAGGCGGTGCATTATTAAAGAACATTGATAAAAGATTATCCAAAGAGACTGGTCTACCAGTTCATATTGCAGATGATCCTTTAGCTTGTGTTGCAATCGGAACTGGGAAGGCATTAGAACAAGAGGAAATATTCTCTACTGTATTATCTGAATATTAATAAACGATGCAAACAAACAGAGATGATTTCATTATTGCAATCAGATCTGCATTTCTTAAAAAAGGAAACCAACAGAGATTTTCACTTATAGCTCTTATACTTTTTTCAATTTTTATAATAGTACTTGGTAAATATAATTTTAAAGGAGTAAACTTTTTAAAATTATCTATAAAAGAAATCGTTTACAGAACAACGTTTATTGTATCTGTTCCAGAAAACTTTGCCATAAGCAGCTATCAAACAATACGTGATCATTTTAGTTTATATTCAAATTATGAAAGTTTAAAAAAAGATTATGAGAACCTTAAGGCAAAAAAGTTAAATTCAGATTTCTTAAAATCTGAAAACGAGGCACTTAAATCAAAGATTAACGATGTATCAATACAATCATCCGAACTATTAGCAAAAGTAATTATAGATAAAAAAAGTCCTTTTTTAAGATCTGTAATAGTAAACAGAGGAAGTAAAGATAATGTGATATTGGGTATGGCAGTTTTAGATGAAAAATTTCTTGTGGGAAAAGTTGTAGAAGTAAATTATTCAACTTCAAGAGTTCTGTTATTATCTGATTTAAATAGTAAAATTCCTGTTTCTATAGAACCAAATGGTGTTCAATCAATACTTTCAGGAACTGGATCAAGTTTTGGAGAAATTCAATATATTAAAGAAGAATATGAATTAGAAAATGACTCTGAAATTTTTACTTCTGGATCAGGAGGAATTTTTCGTTCAGGAATTCCTATTGGGAAAACGATTGGTGATGAGGAAATTGGTCTTGATACTATTAAAATTAAATTTCACTCAGATTTTTCTCAATTACGTTTGGTAAAAATTGTATCCTTTGAAGAGGTTAAACAAAATGATTGAAATTTCAAAAATATCAATTTTAAGTAAAATTTTTAATTCTTTACCAATTATTATATTATTTATATCAGTTCTTAACGAATTTGATTTTAACTATCTTAACTTCAAATATTTCTCTTTTAACTTTCCGTTTATATTAATTTTTTATTGGAGCTTAAAAGGTGGAGAAAAATTAGGATATGGCCTTGTTTTTATAGCAGGATTAATAAATGACGTCGTTATTGGATTACCTATGGGTATAAGCAGTCTTTCATATCTCCTAATATGTGGTTTTGCCGTATACTTAAGAAATATAACTCTAAGGCCGAATTTAGTAAAAGATTGGCTTTTTTTTCTGTTCACTATTTCACTAGTGAATTCAATACTTTATATTATTCTTATAATATTCTTTGGAATTGATATGAATTATTATTTCTTGTTTTTTAATATTATTTTTACATTTATGTTTTATTATATTTTTTCATATATTTTTGATTATTATTCAAAATTTAATTTTACGAGATAATTATGTTTGGTGAGGGAGGAGATTCAGGATACAAAAAACTAAGTACAGTAAATAGAAGAATGTTCATTATGACTGCTGCTAAATTAGTAGTATTTGGTGGAATTATAACAAGACTTTTCACTCTTCAAATAAATGAGAATAAAAAATATTTAACTTTATCAGATAAAAATCGATTAAGAGAATGGAGATTGCCACCCGTTAGAGGAGATTTTGAAGATTTTTTTGGAAATAAAATTGCCAGTAATCTAAAAGTTTATCAATTACATGTGGTGCCTGAACAAGTAGAAGATTTTAGATATTTAATGATAAGACTAAGAGATATCTTAAATATAGACTCTCATACCTTTAAAAAAATTTTGAAGAAAAAAAGCCAGCAAAAATCTTGGGAGACATTGATAATATCAGAGAATTTAAGCTGGGATCAGTTTGCAAAAATAAATTTTTACCTGCATGAATTATCAGGTGCTAAACCTGTTCTTTCAGTTGCAAGAAATTATCCTTATGATGAAAAATTTACACACTTACTTGGATATGTTGCTCAAGCAAGTGAAAAAGATTTAATTGAAAATGAAGTTATTAAAAAAAGTCACGTTCCTGGTCTGAGAGTTGGTAAAATTGGTTTAGAAAAAACCTATGAAAATCAATTGATTGGCTCAAATGGTATCCAAAGATATGAAGTAAATGCATATGGAAAACGAATTAATCAGATTGATTTTGTTGAAGGAAAAAAAGGAACCAATATTAAACTAACAGTCGATACAGAAATACAAGCACAATGTAATGAACTTCTTAAAGATAAAGCAGGATCAATATGTGTTATGGATATTTATACTGGTGATTTAATTGCGATGCATTCCTCACCATCTTTTGATCCAAACTTATTTTTATATGGGATAAGTCATGAAAATTGGAATGAAATATTAAATAATCCAAAAAAACCTTTGATAAATAGATCTATACAAGGTTTATATCCTCCTGGATCAACTATTAAGCCAATTGTTGCACTTTCCGCACTAGAAAATGATGTGATCTCAACAAAGTTTAAAGTTAATTGCACTGGTAAAACAGAAATGTATGGGCAAACATATCACTGTTGGAAAGATACAGGTCACGGAATAGTTAACTTAAGGGATGCTCTTAAAGTGTCGTGTGATACTTTTTTTTATGAAATGTCAAGAAGGCTCGGAGTAGATAGATTAAATCTTACAGCAAAAAAATTTGGTCTAGGTGAAAAGGTATTTAACGGGACTTACAATGAAGAAAAAAAAGGATTAATACCATCAACACAGTGGAAAAAGAATACTTTGGGTAGGGGTTGGGTTTTAGGAGAGACCTTAATCACAGGAATAGGTCAAGGATATATGCAGACAACTCCACTTCAATTATGTCTAATGACTGCACAACTTGCAAATGGAGGTTTTAAGATTAAACCAAAAATAATTTACGATAAAAAAAGTGACTCTTATGAAAAAATAAAGTCTGAAATGGAGAAAAATAGAATTGAACTATTAAGTGACTTTCAACAAGATGATGCTTTGGTCGACTTTTCTTTAGAGAAGAAAAAACGTGATACTGATCTTTATAAACCTTTGTATAGAAACCAGGAGAATGTAAAATTTGTTCTTGAAGCTATGTTTGCGTCTACAAACGAAGTTAGAGGGACATCCTATTCATCTAGAATTAGTGATAAAAAATACCAATTTGCAGGAAAAACTGGGACTTCTCAGGTTAAAAAGATTACAGAAATTCAAAGAGAACTTGATTTGGATATATCCCAAATTCCCTATAAAGAGAGAGATCATGCTTTGTTTGTTGCATTTGGACCGTATGTTAATCCAAGATATGCTCTAAGCGTTTTTGTAGAACATGGTGGATCAGGAAGTTCTGCTGCAGCACCTTTAGCAAAAAAACTATTTAAAACTATTGTTGATAGACACGAAGAAAGAGAAAAAGTAAGAGAAAAAAGTTTAATGGTAATATAAATGTTTAAACAAACAGCACTAAGCGGACAAACAACATTCTTTCAAAAATTAAGATCAATTGATTATATTCTTATAGTCTGCATTTTAATATTAGGTGTCATAAGTTCTTTAGCAATGTATGCAACTGACGGAGGTGAGCTTTTATACCATACAAAAAGTCATGTTTTAAGATTTATAATTTTCTTTGTAATGATGTTTGTTCTTTCTTTCTTAAATATAAGATTTTGGCATGCAACTGGTTATCTATTTTATATTGTAGTTTTGGGATTACTTATATGGGCATCTCTTTACGGAATTACTGCCTCTGGTTCTCAAAGATGGGTCGATTTGTACTTTATAAATCTTCAACCATCAGAACTGATGAAAATTGCTATAATAGTTTGTTTTGCAAAATTTTATCACAGAGCTCAGATAAATCAGATTAACAACTTTAAAAATTTACTTGTTCCAATGATGATATTGATTTTGCCAATATTATTAGTTGTCAGCCAACCTGATTTAGGAACTTCAATTTTAATTGCGTTGAGTGGAATTATAGTGCTGTGGCTAGCAGGTATTAATTTAAAATATTTTATATATTCAGGTTTATTTTTATTAATTTCAATGCCTTTTGTTATTGCTTTTTTAAAACCTTATCAAAAACTAAGAATTTTAACTTTTTTCAATCCTGATAAAGATCCGTTAGGAGCTGGCTATCAAATTATTCAATCTAAAATAGCAATAGGATCGGGTGGTCTTACTGGAAAAGGTTTTTTAAAAGGAACACAAGGTTACCTTGAATTTTTGCCTGAGAAACACACAGATTTCATTTTTACATTATTTTCTGAAGAGCACGGTTTTATTGGTTCATTAGCACTTTTGTTTATTTACGGCGTTATTATTTACAGGGTTATAGATATAGGAAAGAACGCTAGAAGTTTTTTTAGTAAATTATTTTGTTTCGGATTTGCATCATCAATTTTTGTATTTATCACTGTAAATATGTCTATGGTTTTAGGTTTATTGCCAATAGTTGGTTCTCCTTTACCGATAATGTCTTATGGTGGTTCTTCAATGTTAGCTACGATGATAGGTTTTAGTATTGTTATGAGTACAAAAATTTATCAAAAGCAAATTATTGCTTAATTTGTCGCAATAATTTTTCACTTTGATATTGTATCTTTTGGAATGAGTAATACTAAAATTGGAATAGTAGGTGCCGGTATTCAAGGTGTCTGTAACGCTTTGTTTCTTCAAAAAAAAAATTATGAAGTGCATCTTTTTGACAGAGAAGAACCCGGTTCAGCAGCATCTTATGGAAATGCTGGTCATTTTTCACCTTACGCATCTGTACCACTAAATAGACCAGACATATTAACAGATGTCCCTGCTATGCTTATGAGTTCGACAGGACCATTAGCTTTAAAATGGAATTATGTTCCGAAAATGATTCCATGGTTTTTTAAATTAATTAAAAATTGCACATCAAAAAAAATGATGCATACAGCTAAATATATGCACCAAATTTTAGATTTAGCATTACCTGCTTATGACGAACTATTTGATGAAATTGATCTTGAAGGTTTGGTAAAAAAAAATGGCATAATGTATGTTTGGACAAAGAAAAATATAGCCAGTAGAGAACTAGAAATTAATATAAGGGATCAACTTGGTGTAGAACAACAATTAATAACTCCTAGAGAAATAAGTGATTTAGAGCCTAATTTAAAAAAATTTTATCATGGCGGAGTTTTTTATCCTAATGCTAGACACACTATAAACCCAAGGAAAGTATTATTGAAATTATTTGATCTATTTTTAAAAAAAGGCGGCAAATTCAAAAAAACAAATGTAGAAAATATAATATTCAATGGTGATGCACCAATTATAAAGACTATCGATGATCAGTTAATTTTCGATAAAATAATTATTGCATGTGGAGCATTTTCAAAAAAGTTAACTGATAATTTGAACGAAAAAATTCCTTTAGATACCGAGAGAGGATATCATGTTCACTTTAAAAAATGTGAACATTTAATTTCAAGACCTGTTGTTTTTGCAAATAGAGGTTTCGGTATGACGCCAATGGAACAAGGTTTAAGGGTTGTTGGAACAGTAGAATTTGGTGGATTAAATAATCCACTTTCAAAATCAAGAATTAAAAACTTAATAGATAATGCAAAATTTATGCTTGATGGATTACCAGAGCATGAGGATGAATGGCTAGGATTTAGGCCGACACTTCCAGATTTTTTACCGATAATTGGAAGTTCAAAAAATCATAAAAATGTTTATTATTCTTTTGGCCATCATCATTTAGGATGGACTTTAGGAGCAATTTCGGGAAAAATAGTATCAAAAATGATTTCTGGAGAAAAAACTAATTTAGATTTGGAACCTTACAGTTCCGCGAGGTTTAGTCAGACTTGATAAGAAAAATTAATTTTGCATATATATTTCTATTTTTAGCAGTTTTATTTTGGTCCGGAAATTTTTTAGTTGGAAAATATGCGAGCTATCATCAAATTCCACCCTTTTCATTAAATTTTTATAGGTGGCTATTTGCCTGGCTTATTTTGATACCTTTCACATATAATGAAATTATTCTTAACAAAAATTATATAATAAATAATTATAAATTTTTTATTTTACTAGGAATAACAAGTGTTACAGTTTTTAATTCTATAGTTTATTATTCTCTTAACTTCACCCAAGTTATTAGTGGTGTTCTCATGATTTCAACAATTCCAGTAATGATTATGTTTATCTCTTCGATATTAAAGATTGAGAAAGCCAACAAATTTCAATTTATTGGAGTAGCATTATCATTTTTGGGCGTCATTACAATTATTACAAAAGCTAATTTTGACGTTTTAAGAAATCTAAATTTTAATAAAGGTGATTTGACTATGGTTATTGCAATGTTATCTTGGGCGACATATTCAGCTTTACTTAAAGTAAAAAAACATGATGTATCTCAACTCTGTTTATTACAAATAATTATTTCCTTTGGTCTACTGTTTTTAATTCCAGTATATATTTTTGAGTTTATTTTAGGTTATCGTATTGAAATTAATTTACCTTTCACACTCACACTCACTTATGTTGTTTTATTTCCAGGCTTATTATCATTCATCTGTTGGATAAAAGGAATTTCATTGATTGGTCCCAATAGATCAGGAATCTTTTTACACCTAATGCCAATATTAAGTGCGATAATGGCAATGATCATTTTTGATGAGAGATTTATGTTTTTTCATGCATTAGGAGCCTTATTTATTTTAAGTGGGATATTAATATCTAATAAGACAATAAGTAATTAAATGATTTTACCAATAATAAATCACGATGACTATGTTGCAAAAATAAACGATGATAACAAATTTCCTATTAAAAAATTTGGTGAGCTTGCAAAATATCTGATAAGCGAAGGAGTTACTAAAAAATTTATACAACCTGAATTTTGTTCTGTTGAAACATTAAGTAAAGCGCATTCAGTAGATTATATTAATAAGATTAAAAACAAAAATTTAGATAGCCAATCTCAAAAAAAAATAGGTTTTCCTCTAAATGATAGCGTAGTTAATAGATCATTTAGAGCTACAGGTGGAACAGTCTTAGCAAGTAAACTGGCTTTACAAAATCGTTTATCGTGTAACACAGCTGGTGGAAGTCATCACGCAACCCGAGATGAAGGAGCAGGTTATTGTGTTTTCAACGATGTAGCAGTTGCAGCTAAACATGCGCTTTCAAAAAAAACTATTAAAAAAGTATTGATAATTGACTTAGATGTTCATCAAGGCAATGGAAATTCTGAAATTTTTAAAAACGATAGATCAGTTTTTACATTTAGCATGCATTGTAAATCAAATTACCCAGCAAAAAAATCAAACAGCGATTTAGATGTTGAATTAAAAGATAATACCGAAGACAAGGAATATATTGATGTTTTGAAAAAGAATTTACTTATTTTAAACAAAGAAAACTTCGATTTGATTTTCTATATTGCTGGAGTAGACATTCATCATAATGATAGACTAGGCAAATTAAAAATCACAGATGAAGGTATTAAAAATAGAGAGGAATTAGTAATTTCTAATTTTTTTGATAAAAAAATTTCATTATGTGGGGTTTTAGGTGGTGGATATAACAAAGATTTTAAAAAATTAGTTGAGCTTCATGCAATTTTACATAAATCTTGTGCATCAATATTATGAAAAAAATTAATTCAAAACTTTCTTCAGAACAAAAATTAATTCTATTTGAAGAGAGTACTGAAAGACCAGGTTCAAGTATATTAAATGAAGAAAAAAGAGAAGGATCTTATCACTGTGTAAATTGTGATGTAAAATTATTCTACTCTAGCTCTAAATATGAAAGTGGTTCTGGCTGGCCTTCATTCTACGAGTCTTTACCCAACGTGTTTGAAACAAAGACTGACCATCATATTGGTTACGCAAGAACAGAATATCATTGCAAAAATTGTGGTGGTCATCATGGACATATATTTAATGATGGACCTAAACCAACTGGAAAAAGATTTTGTAACAATGGTGCCTGTCTAAACTTTAAGCCTAAAAAATGATTTTTCAATATATCCTTTTTTTATTTGGTTTAATTTGGTCATTTTCAATCATAAAAACCCAATCAATTTTTAATAGAAAAGTTGGATTAATATTTAAATTATTTATCTCAAAAATTTCCTGGTTTTCTTTTTTAGCTGCTTGTTATTTTGGATTTAAAAATTTCTCAATTAAACCTACTTTTATTGGGATTTTTGTAAGTGTATTGTTGGTTCAATTAAGTTTTTCGTTTATAAAAAATAAGCTTAAAGAAAAATTTGATGAACAAAAATTACATCAATTTAAAACATTTTTTGAAATTACTTTAATACTATTGATACTTTATTTTGTTTTATTCTAAAAATTCTTTTAATCTATTTTCTTTTTCTAAAGCTCTTAATTCAGTGTAGCCACCAACATGGTGTTCTCCAAAAAAAATTTGGGGGATAGTTCTTTGACCATTAGTTTTTTTTATCATCTCATCTCTTATACCTTCACCAGATGAAACATCTATTTCACTAAACTTTAATTTATTTCTTTCAAGCAATCTTTTTGCAGCATCACAAAAATTACAAGAAGGACCTGTATAAATTAGAATGTTTTTCATTTCTTATATATAATCATTTTTTTTTATTTTTCTTCTTATTTCTTTTCTTGATAATTCAAATTTTTTTCTATGTTTGATACTTTGGTTTTTAGCTCTTTTTCTCCAAAGTTTAAAAGAAGAGGTTTTTAGTTTTTTCCTCATTATTTTAATAACATCACTCTCAGAATATCCAGATCTTTTTTTTATCTCCTCAAAAGTAATACGGTCCGCCCAGGCAGCCCACACAACCCAATCTGGACTCATAGAATTTGGCTCTGGATTTTTAACCTTTGTGATAGGTCTGTGACCTTTTTTCATAATTTATTAATAAATATTAAAAATTTGCTTAATGCAATTTTTATGGAGTGTGATATATTAGGTTCTGATAGTCCTATCTAGCCATCTTTAGCTCCCGGTTTTTTAGGACTATCCTTCAAAAAAGCCTTTAAGCGTAATTTTTAGCACCACATCAATATTTAAGTTTTTATGATAATAATAATCTAAATATTATGAAATTAGGATTTATTGGTACTGGTGAAATTACAAAAGCTGTAGTTATTGGGATCTTGGGATCGAAATTAAATTTCAAAAAAATTTATTTATCAGAACGAAATAAGAAAATTTCTTCTTTTTTAAGAAAAAAAAATAAAAAAATCCAAATTGAAAAAGATAACCAGCTTCTAATTAATAAGTCAGACTGGGTTTTTTTAGCTGTTACACCAAAGGTTGGCAATCAAATCATTGGAAAACTAAATTTTAAAAAAAAACAAGTTATTATTAGTTTTATTTCAACAATACAACTTCCAAGGTTAAAAAAATTAACTAACAATAATAAAAATATTGTTCGTGCAATTCCTTTGCCGCCAATATCTCTAAGAAAAGGTCCAGTTCCAATATTTCCACCAAATAAAAAAGTAAAAAAATTTTTTTCTCATTTAGGTACAGTTGTTGAAATAAATAATGAAAAAAAATCCCTTAATTTCTGGTCAACATCTGGAATGATGGCTCCATTCTACGAACTTTTAAACACTTTATCCAAATGGCTTATTTCAAAAGGTGTTAAAAAAAACAACGCGCAAAGTTATATTACTTCACTATTCATAGCTCTATCTGAGAGTGCATATAGTCATTCAAATAAAGATTTATCAATCTTAGTGAAAAACTCACAAACTCCTGGAGGACTTAATGAACAAGCTGTGCGATCATTAAGAAAATTGAAGTTTTATAGTTCTACTGATAAAACATTAAATGAAATCCTTAAAAGATTAAAAAAATAAATAAAATGAGAGAAATTTTAAAAAACGTTAAAGAAAAACTGATTTCT
>CACKRX010000023.1 GCA_902602575.1 uncultured Pelagibacteraceae bacterium
GAATTAGAAAAGATAATAGTAAAAAAAATTCTTTAAATATGTGGATTGTTTCTGACAATTTATTAAGAGGCGCAGCTTTAAATGCAGTTGAAATCGCAGAGGCATATATTAAAAGATAACTATGAAAGAAAATAATCCATTATCTCCTCATATACAGATATATAACTGGCATGTATCATCACTTGTGTCTATTTCGCACCGAATAACAAGTATTGTAAATTATTTTCTTTCAATCTTTATTTGTATTTGGGCAAGTAGTTTATTTTTTGGTGAGAGTGCTTATGAGATTTTTAAGATATTTTTAAACTCAATATTTGGAAAATTTTTTATTATTGGATTTATATGGTCTTATGTGTTTCAAATTTTAAGTGAAATAAGACATTGGTTTTGGGATATTGGTTTAGGTTTTGAATTAAAAACAACAAAAGTAACTGGGCTTTTAGTTATTTTTGGTTCTTTCTTATTAACAATATTAATTTATTCTTCTAGGGGTTTATTACCATTATGATCAAAGCAACAAAAAAATGGCTTTTTTTAAAAGTGTCATCTTTAATTATGGTGCCTTTAATGTTTTGGTTTTTAGTAAATTTTGTTTCACTTCATGATTCTAGTTATAATGAAATCTTAGCATTTTTATCTTCTCAACCATCAAAGTTATTTTTTTCTTTATTCCTTGTCTCAATTTTTTTTTATTCAGCTTTGAGTATAAGTGAAGTTTTTGAGGACTATATTCATATAGAGAGCACTAAAAAGCTTTTAAACATTGGTGTTTTTTTGTCATCTTTGATTATTCCATTATTTACAATAATACTTATATCTAACTTATAAATTATGAAATCTTATAAAATTATTGACCACGAATATGATGTAGTTGTTTTGGGCGCTGGAGGTTCAGGTTTAAGAGCTGCAGTTGGATTAAGCGAAGCAGGATTAAAAACTGCATGCGTATCTAAAGTTTTCCCAACAAGAAGTCATACTTCTGCAGCGCAAGGGGGCATCTCTGCAGCTTTAGGTAATATGGGTGAAGATGATTGGAGATGGCACATGTACGATACAGTTAAAGGCTCAGATTGGTTAGGTGATCAAGATTGTATTGAATATTTATGCAAAGAAGCTCCAAGAGCAGTTTTAGAATTAGAAAAATATGGCGTTCCTTTCAGCAGGACTGAAGATGGAAAAATATATCAGCGTCCTTTTGGAGGAATGACAAAGAATTACGGTAACGAGCCTGTTCAAAGAACTTGTGCTGCTGCAGATAGAACTGGCCATGCTATTTTGCACACTTTATATGGTCAGGCTTTAAAACATAACACAGAATTTTTCATTGAGTATTTTGCATTGGATCTTTTAATGAAGGATGGTCAGTGCAAAGGTTTAATCGCTTGGAACTTGAATGATGGAACCATACATAGATTTAGATCACACATTACTATAATCGCAACAGGTGGTTACGGAAAAGTTTATTACTCTGCAACCTCAGCTCACACATGTACTGGAGACGGAAATGCTATGGTACTAAGAGCAGGCTTACCTTTACAGGATATGGAGTTCGTCCAATTCCATCCAACAGGAATTTATGGTCATGGAACTTTAATTTCAGAAGGTGTAAGGGGTGAAGGTGGTTATTTAGTAAATTCCAAAGGTGAAAGATTTATGGAAAGATATGCTCCAAAAGCTAAAGACCTTGCTTCAAGAGATGTTGTAAGTAGGTCAATTGCGGTTGAAATTAATGAAGGAAGAGGAGTTGGAAATGAAAAAGATCATGTACACTTACATTTAAACCATTTAGATCCAAAAGTTATAGAAGAAAGACTTCCAGGTATATCAGAGTCCTCAAGATTATTTGCGAATGTAGATGTAACAAAAGAACCTATACCAGTAGTTCCAACTGTTCACTATAATATGGGAGGTATCCCTACAAATTATAAAGCTGAAGTTTTAACTTTAAATGGATCAGAAAAAACTGTTCCAGGATTAATGGCAATTGGTGAAGCAGCGTGTGTGTCAGTTCATGGAGCTAACAGACTTGGGTCAAATTCTTTAATTGATCTAGTTGTTTTTGGAAGAGCTGCCGCTAAGCGAGCAGCTGAGTTGGTAAAACCAGGTACACCTCATGAGGAAATTTCAAAGTCTGAGACTGATAAATGTTTAGAAAGATTTGATAGACTTAGAAATGCGTCTGGCTCGAATAATACTGCAGATTTAAGATTAGCAATGCAAAAAACAATGCAGTCTAAGTGTGCTGTTTTCAGAACTGAAAAAACTTTAAAAGAGGGCGTAAATGAAATTAGAAAACCTTTTGAGGGTATGGATGACCTTTCTGTAAAAGACAAGTCTCTAATTTTTAATACTGATCTTGTAGAGACATTAGAATTTGATAATTTGATTAGACAAGCGATAACCACAATGGACTCTGCTTATCACAGAAAAGAAAGTAGAGGAGCTCACGCTAGAGAAGATTTTCCAAAGCGAAATGATGAAAAATTTATGCAGCATACATTATCCTGGTGTGATGGTAAAAAAACTAAGATTGATTATAGACCTGTCCACAGATCAACACTATCAAATGATGTACAATACTTCCCCCCACAAGAAAGAGTTTATTAATGGTTCAGATAAACTTGCCACAAAATTCTAAAGTTGAAAAAGGCAAGTATTTTAAGGACAAAACTGGTTCTAAAAATATTCGTAAAGTTAATATATATAGATGGGATCCATCCGCTGGAAAAAATCCAAGGATAGATACTTACGAAGTAGATATGGATAATTGTCCTTCAAAAGTTTTGGATTTGTTGAACAAAATAAAAAATGAAATAGATCCATCAATTGCTTACAGAAGATCATGTGCACATGGAGTATGTGGGTCATGTGCTATGAATATGGATGGAAAAAATGGGTTAGCTTGCACAAAGCCACACGCTGAAATTAAAGGAGATATAAATATCTATCCATTACCACATTTAAAAGTTTTAAAAGATTTGATTGGGGACCTCAGCACCTTATACAAACAATATGAATCTGTGGAACCGTGGTTAAAAACAACCTCAAAAACTGAAAAAGAGAATATTCAATCCAAAGAAGATAGAGCTAAACTTGATGGGCTTTACGAGTGTATAATGTGTGCATGCTGTTCAACTTCTTGTCCAAGTTATTGGTGGAATGGCGATAAATACTTAGGCCCTGCCGTGCTTTTACAAGCTTATAGATGGATAATTGATTCTAGAGACGAGGATAGAAAAGAGAGATTAAAAAAAGTTGCAGACGAACTGAAGTTATATAGGTGCCATACTATTATGAATTGTACTAATGCTTGTCCCAAAGGTTTAAATCCAGCAAAAGCAATAGCTTCAATTAAGAAAATGCTTGCAACTAGCTAATTACTTAATTAAATAATTTCGCCGATGAATTTAATTCAACATTATATAAATGGTAAAATCTATAAGGGATCGTCGTCGAGAAAAGGGAAGGTTTTCAACCCTGCAACAGGAGCTCAAGAGTCAGAAGTTATACTTGGAACAAAACCTGATTTGGACCATGCGGTAGAAAACGCAAAAACAGCTTTCGAAAAAT
Source organism: uncultured Pelagibacteraceae bacterium (assembly GCA_902602575.1). GTDB lineage: Bacteria > Pseudomonadota > Alphaproteobacteria > Pelagibacterales > Pelagibacteraceae > Pelagibacter. The sequence goes on from CACKRX010000023.1 coordinate 3,571, forward strand.
GGTCTCAAGTTACTCCTCTTCAAAGAGCTAGGATAATTTTCAAATACAAAGAATTAATTGAAAAAAATTATGATGAATTGACTAAACTGATTGTTTCAGAACATGGAAAAGTTTATGAGGACGCAAAAGGTTCTCTTACAAGAGGTCTGGAAATAGTTGAATTCGCATGTGGTATTCCTCAAATGTTAAAAGGAGAATTTACTGAAAATGTTGGAACAAACATAGATAGTTGGTCTATGAGACAGCCTTTAGGTGTTTGTGCAGGAATCACTCCTTTTAATTTTCCTGCGATGGTACCAATGTGGATGTACCCTATGGCGATTGCTTGTGGTAATACTTTTATTTTAAAACCTTCTGAAAAAGATCCCTCATGCTCAATTCGTCTTGCTCAACTTTTTTCAGAAGCTGGATTACCTGATGGGGTTTTAAATGTGGTTAATGGTGACAAAGAAGTGGTTGATTCAATATTAACAAATAAGGATATTAAAGCTGTAAGTTTTGTTGGTTCAACGCCAATAGCAAAATATATTTATGAAAATGCTGCAAAAAACGAAAAAAGGGTGCAAGCATTAGGTGGAGCAAAAAATCATTGTGTAGTAATGCCAGATTGCGATATGGATCAAGCCGTCAACGGTCTTATGGGAGCAGCTTATGGTTCTGCAGGAGAAAGATGTATGGCACAATCTGTTGCAGTAGCAGTAGGAGGGATTGGGGACAAACTTGTAGAAAAACTATCTAAAAAAGTTGAAGCTTTAAAGGTTGGTCCGGGTCTAGATAAAAATTCTGAAATGGGACCTTTAGTTACAAAAGAGCATTTAGAAAAAGTTAAAGGTTATGTTGATTTAGGAGTAAAAGAGGGTGCAAAATTAGTTGTAGATGGTCGTAACATCAAGCTTCAAGGATATGAGAATGGATTTTTTATTGGTGGTTGTTTGTTTGATAATGTCACAAAAAATATGAGAATTTATAACGAAGAAATTTTTGGCCCTGTGCTTTCTGTTGTAAGAGTGAAAGATTTTAATGATGCGATTCAACTAATTAACGATCATGAATTTGGGAATGGGACAAGCGTTTATACCAGAGATGGAGATGTGGGAAGAACTTTTGCAAATAAAATTAAAGTTGGAATGGTAGGCATAAATATACCTATTCCTGTCCCCGTTGCATTTCACAGTTTCGGAGGATGGAAAAGATCTTTATTTGGGGACTTGCATATGCATGGTCCTGAAGGTGTAAAATTTTATACTAAACTAAAAACCATCACATCACGTTGGCCGTCAGGAATTGGCTCAGATCCTGAGTTTGTAATGCCTACAATGAAATAACATAAAGGAAAATATGAAAAAAATAAGTTTGATTGGATCAGGACAAATTGGTGGAACTTTAGCTCACTTGATAGGAGTCAAAGAATTAGTGGATGAAGTAGTTCTTTTTGATGTGGCTAGTGGTATTGCTAAAGGAAAAGCCCTTGATATTGCACAATCATCTTCAGTTGATGGTTTCAATGTAAAATTTTCTGGGACGGATAAATATGAAGATATTAAAAACTCTGATGTCATTATTATAACTGCTGGAGTTCCTAGAAAGCCTGGCATGAGCAGAGACGATCTATTAGGTATCAATCTTAAAATAATTAAACAAGTTGCAGAAGGAATTAAAAAAAATTCTCCAGACGCTTTTATAATTTGTATAACAAATCCTTTAGATGTAATGGTGATGGCCTTTCAAAAATATTCTCAGCTTGCAGCCAAAAAAGTTGTTGGTATGGCAGGAATATTAGATAGCTCGAGATTTAAACTTTTTTTATCAGAGGAGCTAAAGGTTCCAGTAAAAGAGATAGATGCAATGGTCATGGGAGGCCATGGAGATACGATGGTACCTATGCCAAGATTCACTAAAGTATCTGGAAAACCTTTATTAGATCTTGTCAATTCAGGTGTTATTTCAAAAGAAAAACTAGAGAGCATTAATCAAAGAACTAGAGATGGTGGAGCTGAAATAGTAAAATTTTTGGAGAAAGGCTCGGCATATTATGCACCAGCTGCTTCAGGAGTACAAATGGCTGAGGCATTTTTAGGTGATAAGAAACTGCAACTACCTTGTGCTGCACACTTAGAGGGTCAATATGGCTTTAAAGGAATTTACGCAGGTGTTCCAGTCGTTATAGGAAAAAATGGAGTAGAAAAAATAGTTGAAATTGAACTTGACGAAAAAGAAAAAACTGAATTTGTTAATTCTGTCAATGCTGTGAATAAGCTTTGGGAGGCAGCAGTAAAAATTGACCCCAGCTTGAAAAAATAATGAATATTCATGAACACCAGGCTAAACAACTTTTAAAAAAATTTGGCGCCATAGTTCCTAACGGAGAAGCTTGTTTTACTGTACAAGAGGTTTTGGAAAAAGCAAAAAAACTCGATCTTGAAAAATATGTTCTTAAAGCACAAATACATGCTGGTGGGAGAGGTAAGGCCGGGGGAGTTAAAATATTAGATAATTTAGCTGACCTCGAAAAAGCTGCAAAAGATTTATTAGGAAAAAAATTAGTTACACATCAAACAGGACCTAATGGCAAGGAAGTTAAAAGACTTTATCTTGAAGAGCCGTCAAATATCAAAAAAGAATTTTATTTATCCTGTCTTATTGACAGAGCAAGTTCTAAAATAGCTTTTATCTCTAGTGATCAGGGTGGGATGGACATAGAGGAAGTGGCAAAAAAAGATCCAAGCAAAATCAGTACTGTAAAAATTAATTTTTCGGGGGATATCAAAGATGAAGATTGTAAAAAAATAGTTAAAAATTTTAATTTAGATAATGATGCAAACCTAAAATGTATCAAGATTATAAAGTCAATTTATAAAACATTCATTTCAACTGATGCTAGCTTAATTGAAATCAATCCACTTATACTTACAAAAGAAAATAATATTGTTTGTCTTGATGCAAAAATCAGTTTTGATGATAATGCAATTTTTAAACATCCAGAATTGTTAGAATTAAGAGATTTGGATGAAGAGGATCCTACAGAAATTGAGGCAAGTAAACACGATTTGGCTTATATAAAATTAGATGGAACTATTGGATGTATGGTAAACGGAGCAGGATTGGCAATGGCAACAATGGATATAATTAAACTACATGGTCAAGAACCAGCAAATTTTTTAGATGTGGGGGGTGGCGCATCTAAAGAAAAAGTTTCAGCTGCATTTAAAATAATTTTATCTGACAAAAATGTTAAAGGAATATTGATAAATATTTTTGGTGGGATAATGAGATGTGATGTTCTTGCACAAGGCATTGTTGAGGCCGCAAAAGAAACTAAAATAGATATACCACTTGTAGTAAGACTCGCTGGAACAAATTCTGAAGAAGGAAAAAAGATATTAGATAAATCTGGATTAAAGATAATCGCTGCAAGTGATTTAGGGGATGCAGCAAAAAAAATTGTAAAACAAGTTAAATAAAATGTCAGTTCTAATTAATAAAAATACTAAACTTATATGCCAAGGGTTTACAGGTTCTCATGGAACTTTCCACTCTGAACAGTCAATAAAATATGGAACAAATCTAGTTGGGGGCGTAACTCCAGGCAAAGGCGGACAAACACACTTAAATAAACCTGTTTTTAATTCTGTTAAAGAAGCAAAAGATCAGACTAATGCGAATGCAACAATGATTTATGTGCCCGCGAAATTTGCTGCTGCGGCGATAATAGAAGCAATTGAAGCTAAAATTGAATTGATAGTTTGCATAACCGAGGGAATTCCAATCTTGGATATGTTAAAAGTTAAAGAAAAATTATTAAATTCAGCATCAAGATTAATTGGACCAAATTGTCCAGGAATTATTACACCAGGTGAGTGTAAGATTGGTATTATGCCAGGCAATATTCATAAGAAGGGATCCGTCGGGATAGTCTCAAGGTCAGGGACTTTAACTTATGAGGCTGTTGCGCAAACAACTGATAATGGATTAGGACAATCAACATGCATCGGAATAGGTGGCGATCCAATTAATGGAACTAATTTTATTGATTGTTTAGACTTATTTTTAAACGATCCAGAAACAGAGTCTATTTTAATGATCGGTGAAATTGGGGGAACTGCAGAAGAAGAAGCAGCAGAATTTGTTAAAAAACATAAAATCAAAAAGCCAATGGTTGGATTTATTGCTGGTATAACAGCACCCCCTGGACGAAGAATGGGACACGCGGGAGCAATAATTTCTGGTGGCAAAGGTGGAGCTTCAGATAAGATCAATACAATGACAGATGCAGGTATTATAATTGCAAAATCTCCTGCAGAAATGGGAATTACATTAAAAAATAAATTGGGTCTTTAATATTTTAATGTTAATACTATAATAATCTTTAATGAGCTCTTCAAAAAATTTAGAATTTAAGCAACAGTCTTTTCTTAATAAATCTAACAGCCAATTCATAGAAGAAATGTATGTTAGATTTATAGAAAATGACCCTGAATTACCAGATAGTTGGAAAAAATATTTTAGTGATTTGAATGAAGATTTAAACTCAGTTACGAAAGAGATAACAGGTCCTACATGGGGCCCAAAAAAAATATCGATTGATCCAAAAAGAAATAAAAAATTAGAGGAAAACCTTAGTGGTTCAGAAAAAGAAAAAGTAGATTCAATCAAAGCAATTGCATTAATTAGAGCATACAGAATAAGGGGCCATCTTATAGCAAACCTTGATCCCCTTGGATTAATGAAACGAGATTATCTTTATGAATTACATCCGAACGACCATGGATTTAAATCAGAAGATTTTGACAGAAAAATATATCTTAACTCATATATGGATGTTGGTTACGCGTCAGTAAATGAAATTATTGCAAAATTGAGAAAAGTATATTGCTCTTCAATAGGTGTGGAATATATGCACATAACGAATCCAACTGAGAAAGTTTGGTTTAGGGAAAGAATGGAAAAAGATGAAAATCAAATTAATTTTACTGAAAAAGGTAAGGACGCGATTTTAAATAAGATTATTCAGGCTGAAGGTTTTGAAAAATTTCTAGCGAAAAAATATGTTGGCACAAAGAGATTTGGTCTTGACGGTGCAGAGTCCCTAATACCTGCTTTAGAGCAAATTATTAAAAGAGGGGGTCAATTGGGGGTTAAAGAAATTAAAATTGGAATGTCTCACAGGGGAAGATTAAATGTTTTAGCGAATGTCCTCCAAAAATCTTATAAAAGAATTTTTAATGAATTTGCAGGTGAATTTGCGTCATCCAGTGAAGATTCTACTGGCGATGTAAAATACCATTTAGGTGCTTCTTCAGATAGAACTTTTGATGGTAATTCAGTTCATGTAAGCCTTACAGATAACCCATCTCACTTGGAGGCAGTTAACCCTGTTGTTCTTGGTCAAACAAGAGCAAAACAATATTTTCATAACGATAAAGAGAGAAAAAAAGTAATACCTTTACTCATTCATGGAGATGCCGCGTTCGCTGGTCAAGGCGTTGTTGCAGAGTGTTTTGCTATGTCAGGACTAAAAGGTCATAATACAGGTGGAACGATCCATATAATTGTAAATAACCAAATCGGATTTACAACAAGCCCAAGATTTGCAAGATCAAGTCCATACCCGTCAGATCTGGGAAAAATTGTTGAGGCACCTATTCTACATTGCAATGGTGATGATCCTGAGGCTGTTGTTCATTGTGCGAAAATTGCTATTGAGTTTAGACAAAAATTTAACAAAGACGTAGTTATTGACATGATTTGTTACAGAAGATTTGGTCACAATGAGGGAGATGAACCGTCATTTACTCAACCTTTAATGTATAAGAAAATAAGGTCTCACCCATCAACTTTAAATATTTATGGAAAAAAACTTATTGATGGAAATAGTTTATCTGAGGAAAAATTTAAAAATAAGATAAGTGATTTTAAAAATCTTTTAGATGACCAATTCAAAAATGCAAATGATTATAAGCCAAAATTAAATTGGTTTGAGGGAACCTGGTCGAGATATCAGCCAAAAAAAGGTAAGGATAAAAGAGGACAAACTGGTGTTGATATACCTAAATTGAAGAAACTTTCTGAGAAAATTAACTTTCTTGGTCCAGAGCTTAATATTCATAAAACCATTCAGAAAATTTTTATAAATAGAAATAAGCGTGTTCAAGAAGAGAAAAATATAGATTGGGCTAATGCAGAAACACTTGCATTTGCTTCATTACTTCAGGAAGGATATCCTGTAAGATTAGTGGGTCAAGATAGCGGCCGTGGTACTTTTAGCCAAAGACATTCGGTATTGAGAAATCAAGAAGACAATTCAAGGTATGTGCCATTAGACCATGTATCTTCTAAACAGAAAAAATTTGAGGTAGTAGATAGTTTCTTATCTGAGCTTGCAGTGCTTGGATTTGAATATGGTTACAGCCTAGTAGAACCAGAAACTTTGACA
>CACKRX010000024.1 GCA_902602575.1 uncultured Pelagibacteraceae bacterium
TGGTAGAAAAATTTATGGAGTAAAATACAAAGGTGAAATTCATGCAGTAATGTGTTTTGCTTTTACTAATGAAATACCAAAGAGTGTTGAAGAATTAGATATGATGAGCAAAGATGCTTTTCTTCAAAGTATCCGTAGAGACTATCAAGTAGGAAAAATAGCGATTGCATATACAGTTTGGTCAAAAAAAAGAGGTGGAGGTAAATTAATTGTAAAAGAGGTATTCAAATTAATTAAGAAAACACATCATTTAAATCGGCTAATTACTTTATCACCACTCACAGAAATGGCTCGAAAGTTTCATTTAAGTAATGGAGCTGTTCAAATACAAGTTAACGAGACTACCCAAAACTTTGAATACGAAAAAGTTTGAAGTTCTTTTTCAAATGAAATACGTTTGATAAGTTAATTCTTATAATAAGGATCTAACTAATGAACAGAAACTTATTCGTACTTTTTTTTAGTCAAATTTTTAGCTTTACAGCTGCACCGGTAACAGTTTTTCTAAGTGGTATTATTGGATCACAAATAAGCCCGTTGAAATCTTTATCAACTTTACCAATGTCAATATCTGTTGTTGGTATCGCACTGGGAGCAATTGTTGCCACCAAAACAATGAGTTTACTAGGAAGAAGGACAGGTTTTATTATTGCAGCTATTTCTAATTCTTTAGTTTCGTTATTGGCCGCATATTCAGTTATGTCACAGAATTTTATTTTATTTTGTTTTGCAAATTTTTTTATTGGGGTTGGAATGGCTTTTACCCATCAATATCGATTTGCTGCAGCTGAAAGTGTTGATAAAGAGAAAATACCAAAAGCAATTTCAATAATTCTTTTAGGAGGTATAGTTTCTGCATTTATTGGTCCAGGCACAGCAAATTTAACAAAAAACTTTTTGTCAGAACAATTATATGTTGGTTCATATGTATCCCTTGCAGTGTATATGTTTCTGCCAGCTATTCTCTTTTTATTTTACAAAAACAATACAATCGAAAAAAAAGATATAAGTTTTATTGGTAGAGGCTATTTTGAAATTATTTCTCAACCTAGATTTTTACAAGCAATGGTGGCAAGTGCATTTGGATATGCAATAATGACCTTTTTGATGACTGCTACTCCAATAAGCATGCATGTAATGGAAAATATGTCATTAGATAAGACAAGTTTTGTTATTCAGATGCATGTTGCATCAATGTTTTTACCATCCCTAATAACTGGAAATTTGATTAAGAAATTCGGACATAGCAAAATTATGTATGTTGGCCTACTACTTTATGGTGTAACAATAGCCTTAAGTTTACTTGACCAAACTTTTTTAAATTATTTAATTGCTCTGATTTTTCTTGGGTTTGGCTGGAATTTTTTATTCATATCAGGGACAAGTCTTCTGGTAACAACTTACAAAGAGCACGAAAAGTTTAAAGCTCAAGGTTTAAACGATTTTATAGTTTATTCAGTACACGCAATAGGAAGTTTATCAGCAGGTATATTGTTAGTTTTAACTAATTGGAAGTTAATGAATATCATCTGTATTCCTCTAATAGCAATTATATTGATTACAATATTAAGAGCTGAATTTATTGAAAAAAAAATTAGAAATACTTTTTAAAATCTTCGGCTACCTTTAGTATTTCTAAATCAACAAGACCACCAATTATTAATTGAATGGCTACAATTAATATAAAGGCCAAACCTATATAAGCGATCCATAAATGTTTTTGAATATAGTTTGCAAGGTAAGTTGCAAGAGCACCTGTCAAAACGACTGATAAAACCAAACCAAAAACCATAAATCCAAAATTTCCTTTTGCAGCACCAACTACCCCAATAACGTTATCGAAGCTGATTGTTATATCCGCAAAAAGAACTTTATAGACACTTTGAATGTATGAGGGCTGTTTTGATACCTTAGTTGGAGATTTAATTTTTTTGATCTCAAACAAATCTTTTCTTAAATCATTAACGATCCAAACTAAAAGTAAACCACCTAAAATTTTGATAAAATAAAATTTAAACAAGTAGGTTGCAAATACAGCAAAAATAACTTTAAAAACTAAAGCACCTGCAACACCCCACAATATAATTTGTTTTCTGTGTTTAGGAACAAAGTTAGCTGCTATTAGTCCAATTATAATCGCGTTGTCCGCTGCAAGAATAATATCTATGAAGATAATTTGTAGGAGTATAATAGATTGTTCAATCAAGATTCCTTAATAATATAAAATTTTTTGTATAATTCAATTAAAAGTAGTGAAAATTTTTATTGATTTAAAGATTTAGACATAATCAAATAGGTGTTTAACAAATTAAGGAGGAGAAATGAAAATATTTAAATATATTTTATCAATTTTTGTTGCCCTACTTGTATTTACACATTCAAATGCTGCTGAAAAATGGGATATGGCTCTGGCTTATGGTGCTGGAAACTTCCATTCAGCAAACGCTACTGAATTTGCAAATAATGTAACAAAAAAAAGTAAAGGCAAACTCACTATAGTTACTCATCCGGGTGGTTCTCTATTTAAAGGGGGAGAAATTTTTAGAGCTGTTAGAACTGGTCAGGCTCCAATTGGAGAAAGATTTATGTCAGCTTTAGGTAAAGAAGATCCATTACTAGAAATCGACTCACTTCCATTTTTAGCAACTTCGTATGGTGATGCTATGAAACTTTATAAAGCTTCAAAAGCTGAAATTGCAAAAAGTTTAGATAAAAAAGGACTTGTGTTTTTATATGCAGTTCCGTGGCCAGCTCAAGGTTTGTACTCTAAAAAAGAAATTAATAGTGTAGCAGATCTTAAAGGTCTTAAGTTTAGAGCTTATAACAGTGCAACTGTAAGAATTGCAGAGTTAACTGGAATGGCTCCAACTAAAATTGAAGCTGCTGAGATATCTCAAGCATTTTCAACAGGAGCTGTTGAAAGTATGATTACCTCTCCAACAACTGGTAAGAACAAAAAAATTTGGGAAAATGGTGTAAAATATTTTTATGACATTGCAGCATGGTTTCCAAAAAATATGATTATAGCTAACAAAGAGGCGTGGAATAAGTTAGATAAAGCGACTCAAGATTTAATCATGAAAGAAGCAGCAGTTGCTGAGAGAAAAGGTTGGCAGCTTTCTAAAATGGGAAATAAAAATGATAAAAAAGCTTTAGCTGATGCTGGCATGACTGTTGGTAAAGTTAACGCTGCTTTAAAATCTCATTTTGAAAAAGTCGGTCAAACAATGTCTAAAGAATGGGCTAGCAAAGCTGGTTCGAGAGGACAAACTGTTTTATCAAAATATTAACAATTTAAAATAAAAGGCCATCTATATAAGATGGCCTTTTTAAATTATGTTAATCAAAATAGAAAACTTCCTTCATCGAGTTTATAAATTTTCAGGTATATTAGCAGCAATATTTCTCATACTTGTTGCAGTTTTTATTTTAATTGGGATATCATCTCGAATTTTTGATTTTTACATTAGAGGTCTGTCTGAGTATTCAGGGTATTGTATGGCTGCCTCAACTTTTTTTGCACTTGCTTATACATTTTCAGAGGGCGGCCACATAAGAATTACTTTGTTTCTAGAAAAAATGGGTAGTCGATTAAAAAGAATATTTGAACTGTGGTGTTTATCAATTTCATCTATTTTTTCTGGATTTCTTTTTTTCTATTTCACTAAAATGTTATTCATTTCATATAAATTTCAGGAGAGAAGCGAAGGTGCTGATGAAATTTTAATTTGGATACCCCAGACAAGTTTAGCTTTGGGATCTTTAATCTTTTTTATTTGTATTTTACACCATCTATTTAAAGCTCTGAAAAATGACTGAAATTATATTAGCAATTTTTTTTATTACTGTTTTATTATTATTTCTAAGTAGTGGAGTATGGGTTGCTTTAAGCATGATTGGTGTCTCAGCCATTGCAATGGAATTGTTTACCTCAAGACCAGTTGGTGATGCAATGGCGACAACAATTTGGGGAATGTCATCTTCTTGGACTCTTACTGCCCTTCCACTATTTGTTTGGATGGGTGAAATATTATTTAGAACTAAATTATCTGAAAATCTTTTTGAAGGACTTTCTCCATGGATGCAAAAGCTTCCTGGGGGACTTATTCATGTAAATGTTGTTGGCTGTGCAATTTTTGCAGCTATTTCAGGTTCCTCTGCGGCAACAGTTGCGACTGTAGGTAAAATGTCTATACCTGAACTTCGTAAAAGAAATTATCCAGAAAAAATATTACTTGGAAGTTTGGCTGGGTCTGGAACTTTAGGTTTATTAATACCACCATCTATAATTTTAATAATTTATGGCGTTACAGTTCAAGAGTCTATTGCTAAGCTTTTTATTGCTGGAATTTTTCCCGGGATAATGATTGCTATTATTTTCATGACTTACGTTGTTATTTGGTCATTGATGAATAAAAATAAAATGCCTGTTTTGACTGAAGAAATACCTTTTATTGAAAAAATAAAAAAATCAGGCAAACTAATTCCAGTAATATTGTTAATTGTATCTGTAATTGGATCTATTTATTCAGGTGTAGCCACTGCAACAGAAGCAGCTTCATTAGGGGTAGTTGGAGCATTAATATTATCTTTTTTTCAAAAAAGTTTAACTGTGTATTCATTTAAAAAATCCTTGTTAGGAGCAACCAAAACCTCTTGTATGATCGGATTTATTCTGGCTGGATCAACTTTTCTTTCACTAGCCATGGGTTTTACTGGATTACCCAGAAATTTAGCAATTTGGATAGATACAATGGAGCTCTCGCCTTACATACTTATTATTGTATTGATGATTTTTTACATAATTCTTGGAATGTTTTTGGATGGAATATCTGCAGTTGTTTTAACAATGGCAATAATTGAGCCTATGATTAGACAAGCTGGTTTTGATATGATTTGGTTTGGTATATTCTTAGTTGTTGTGGTTGAGATGGCGCAAATAACTCCCCCTGTTGGATTTAATTTATTTGTCTTACAAGGGATGGCAGAAAAGGATATGGGGTATATAGCAAAAAGTGCATTTCCACTTTTTCTCTTAATGGTTTTAGCAACAATTATAATTATTATATTTCCTGAAATAGCTTTGTGGCTACCTGAAAAAATGATTCAAAATATTAATTAATATTTAGACTCTTTTTTGCCCTCAATCACTAATTTGAGCTCTTTATATTCTTTGCAATTGCAATTTTCTAGAACAGCAAGTCTTTCTTTGGCTTTGTCCAGTCTATTAGTGACCACGAATAATTCTCCCATATACTCGTTTATACCCACATGTTTAGGATCCAATTCAAGCCCCATCGAATAATATATTTCTGCATTTTCGTAATCACCAACCTTTCTGTGAGTGAAGCCTAAGTAATTAAGTGTATTGGTGTCTGCTGGAAATTTTTTATTATGTTTTAACAAATATCCAATAGCTTTTTTGTAATGTTTTTGAGCTTTGTCTGTCTTATTTTTCTTTTCGAATTTTTTCGCTTTATTTATCATTTTCACTGCGATTTCGTATTGGGATACTGGTTTTGTTTCTCCACCACTACCAGAACCACCACTACTTCCTGCTGAGAAAGCCAGACTAGTAATTAAAAAAGATAATAAAACAATTAAAAATTTTTTGTACATCATTTAAACTTTTTTAATTCATCTAATGGCTTTAAGTCTAGATTATTTCTTTTTAAATTTTCTCTGACTTTAAATGCCGTATCTAAAGATGAAAGATTATCTCCATGTATACAAACTGAATCAATTTCACAAGGAATTTGTTTACCGGAGAGACAATTTAACGCTTGGTTTTTTACCATTTTTAAAACATGTTCTTGTGCTTCAGTTGGATCTGTTATTAAAGCAGTGCTTTTTTTTCTTGAGACTAAATTCCCATCATCTTCGTAATTTCTATCTGCAAAAATTTCACAAGCAACCTTCATTCCTAATTTTTTTGCAGACAACTCCATTTTTGAACCTGTCGGAACTAAATAAATTAAATCTTTGTTAATTTTGTAAATTGTTTTTGCAATAACGGTTGCCAACCCAATATCCTCACATGCCATATTATTTAATGCACCATGGGGCTTGATATGAGATACACTGACCTCATTTTGTTGAGCAATGTTTTGAAGTATATTGTATTGTTCTTGAATAAGCTTCTCTACTTCAACTGATGAAAGATTAATTCTTTTTCTTCCAAAATTTTCAGGATCATTAAATGATGGATGAGCGCCAATACTTACACCATTTTTTTTGGATATTTTAATGGTTTCTCTCATAGTATCTTCATCTCCCGCATGATAACCACAGGCAATATTTGCAGAATTGACTATACCTAATAGTTCAGGATCATATTTATTTGAGTGGTGTTTAGATTTCTCACCTAAATCACAATTAATATTAATTTCCATAATTTATGAGTTAAAGTATAACATGGCATGATCAAAAATATATACAATCTTGGCGACGCAGCTTTATATTGTGATTTTGGCGACACTGTAAATAAAGAGACTAATCTAAAAGTGATAAATTATTTTAATGATATAAGAAAAAAAAATATTACTGGTATAAAAAACATTGCACCTTCGTATAATAAATTAATAATTTATTTTGATTTAGAACTTACTAACTATAAAAATATAAAAGATACTGTAGAAAATCTAGATGTTTCAACTTTTGAAGCAGCTAAAACAAAACTAGTAAAAATACCCGTGTGTTTTGATGATGAGTTTGCGCTTGACTTAGAAAGGGTTGAAAAAAGAGTGGGCTTAGAAAAAAAGGAGATAGTCAATCAATTAATATCTCAAAAATATTTTTGTTATATGACAGGATTTATTGCTGGGATGCCTTTCCTCGGTGATATTGAAGAAAAAATTAGATTAGATAGGCTTGAAACTCCAAGAATTAAAGTCCCCAAGGGTTCAGTAGGTATTACAGAACAATTCTGTAATATTTATACTTTTGAAAGTCCAGGTGGTTGGAATATTATTGGTAACTCACCTAAAAAAGTTTTTACCAAAGATTCAGCTAAATTAACCTTAATAGACCCAGGTGATGAGGTAGAGTTCTTTGAAATTTCAAAAAAGGAATATTCAAAATTTAATGAGCAAAAATAGTTTTAAAGTATTAAGACCTGGTATAAATACCACTTTTCAAGATTTAGGAAGAGATAACTTATATCATGTAGGCCTTCCATTTAGTGGAGCAATAGACAAAAGGAATTTTCTAATCGCTAACTCATTAGTTACTAATAGAGAAGATGATGCAGTATTAGAATTTGCATACCAAGGACCCTTACTCGAATTTTCTGGAAGTCAAACCTCTATTGTAATCACAGGTAATGTTAGTTTTAAGATAATTAAAAAAGATACCTCTGAAATAAAAGGTGAATGTTATAAAACCTACAATTTAAATAATAAAGATTGTCTTGATATTATATCAACCGAAAAGTCAGTCTATGGCTACCTTTCGGTAAAAGGTGGTTTTCAGATTAATAAATTTTGTAATAGTTATTCGACAACTGTTAGAGCTGAAGTAGGTCCTAATGATGGAAAAAAAATAGAGATTGGACAGACAATAATTCTAAATACTATTGATAGCACAATTAAAAAGAGTTTAGAATATTCAAACTCAAAAATAGAATTTATAAGGGTAATAAAGGGTACAAACTTTGATTACTTTTCAGAAGAGTCGGTCAAGGATTTTACAAGTAAAGAATTTACAGTTTCAAAACTTACCGATAGAATGGGAATGAGATTAAGTGGACCAAAAATTAAAAATTTAAAGAAAACAAACATCAAATCTGAAGGATTAGGAAAAGGAGTAATACAAGTTCCAGCTGATGGAGACCCTATAGTAATGCTTTCAGACCATGGAACAATAGGTGGTTATCCAAAAATTGCTGTTGTAATAAGTGCAGATTATGACAAGTTAGCACAATGCCCACCTGGAGAAAAAATTAAATTCAAAATTGTAAGTCTTACAGAGGCAGAAAATTTATATAAAATTTATACCATGGAAACCAAGAATATAATTAGCAAGATTAAATGAATTTAATAACTAAATTACCAGGTCCACTATTAGTTTTTTTTGGTGCCACTAGTTTAAGTTTCGGGGGAATGATTGTAAAATCTTTTGAGGGTGCCACATTATGGCAGATACTTTTTTGGAGATCTCTTTTTTTTATTTTAGTTGTATCAATTTTTTTACTCATCACTTATAAAAAAAATGTTTTTCATGCTTTTAAGAAATCAGGCTTCCCCGGTCTTATTGGCGGTATAGTTTTATCTTCAGGGTTTTGCGGTTATGTTTTTGCGATGTATAATACAACAGTAGCCAATGCTAATTTTATTATTCAAACTCAAACAATTTTCCTAGCAATCTTTGGATATTTATTTTTAAAAGAAAAAATTTCAAAATTAACTTTAATATCAATTATACTAGCTATCTCTGGTATTATTTTAATGGTTGGGGGATCTTTGTCTCCAGGACAAATGTCTGGAAATATTGCAGCATTTATTATGCCAGTGTCATTTGCAATCTTAATTATTATTATTAGAAAATATCCAGATGTAGACATGATACCGTTACAATTAATTGCTGGAATAGTTGCAATGTCTGTTGGTTATTTTGTTGCAGGTAAAATTAATATTTCTTCATATGATATATTTTTAGGTTTTCTGGCAGGTTTTTTTCAATTAGGTTTTGGTTTTATTTTTATAACAATTGGAGCAAGATCTACACCCTCGGCAATTGTTGGTATTATAATGCTCACCGAAGCTATTCTTGGACCTCTTTGGGCATGGTTATTTGTGAGTGAAAATCCACCATTTGTTGTCTTAATTGGGGGGTCAATTGTATTATTCGCAGTATTACTACAGTTTTACAATGTTATTAAACTGGAAAAAAAAACTATTTCTTGATGACGATTGTCAAAAATATGCTAATATAATTTTATACGGGAGAGACTACATTGAGTAGCGCCGAAGGAGCAACCACCCCGGAAACTCTCAGGCAAAAGGACCGTACATATTAACTCTGGAAAGAGACAAATTCTCGCCGAAGGAGCTAAAATCTCTCAGGCACCACGACAGAGGGGGTTAGAGAGTTAATATGAATATAAAAAAAACTGCACTATACGAACTACATAAAAAGCACAACGCTAAGTTTGTTGAGTTTGCTGGCTATAGTATGCCGATACAATACTCCGAGGGAATTGTAAAAGAGCATAATATTACAAGAAATAAGTCTGGAATATTCGATGTTTCCCATATGGGGCAGTTATTCATTAAATACAGTAACGAAATAACAGACAAACTCCAAAAAATTTTACCAACTGATCTTAAAAATTTAAAAATTAATCAAAGCAAGTATTCGTTTTTAATGAAAGAGAATGGGGGAATATATGATGATCTTATCATCACTAGAAAGAAAGATCAGTACATGATTATTTTAAATGCTGCTTGTAAACAAAACGATCTTCAGATTATTAAAAATAAATTGAATGATCAAAATTTGGACATTAAAAATAATTTGTCTCTTGTAGCGATACAAGGTCCAGAGTCTAAAACAATTCTTGAAAATGTAGTTTCAAATGTATCAAAATTAAAATTTATGAACGGAGAAAACTTTTCTTTTAAAAATAATGAAATCTTTATAACAAGATCTGGATATACAGGTGAAGATGGCTTTGAAATATCATTACCTAATAAAGTTGCAATATCTTTTGTAGAAGAATTAATTTCTAAAGGATCAACTTTAATTGGGTTGGGTGCAAGAGATACTTTAAGACTAGAGGCGGGCTTGTGCTTGTACGGTCATGACATAAACGAAAATACCAGTCCAGTTGAAGCAAATTTAAAGTGGGCCATTTCAAAAAATAGAATAAATGATAACTTTATAGGATCACATCAAATAAAAAAACAAATTGAAGAAGGGGTGTCAAAATTAAGAGTTGGTATCAAACCAGAAACTAGAGTAATAGCAAGAGAGTCAACAAAAATTTTTGATGAAAAAG
>CACKRX010000025.1 GCA_902602575.1 uncultured Pelagibacteraceae bacterium
AAATTCGTAATTTTTTATCCTTTTTAAAATAGATATAATTGAATTTAGTCATTTTGAAATTTTAAATATGATATTATAAGTTAGATAAATGTCATCTAAATTAAAAGTTTTACAAGTAATACCAAGACTTGGTTATGGTGGAGCTGAAATAGGTTGCTACGATCTTGCTCATTATTTAAAAGAACAAAAATCTAGCTCCTTTATTGCTACTAGTGGAGGAGAGTTATTGAAATATATAGACAAAAAAAAAGTAAAAGTATTTAGACTTCCGGTCCACAGCAAAAACCCTTTACTGATTTTAATAAATATATTTATACTTACTTTTATAGTTCTATTTTATAAAATTAATATACTTCATGTAAGAAGCAGGGCGCCAGCATGGTCTTGTTATTATGTCTCTAAAATTACTAGATGTAAATTAGTTACAACATTCCATGGGACATATAATTTTAACAATTCAGTAAAAAAATATTACAATGCGATTATGCTAAAATCAGACTGTGTAATTGCCGGTTCAAACTTTATCTTTTCACACATTAAAGAAAAATATCCAGAGTACATATCAAGAATTAAAAAATTCTTAGTTATTTTTAGAGGAATAAATACTGAATATTATGATCCTGACAACATCAAAGAGTTAGACAGAATTAAATTTTTAACAAAATTAAACATTGAAAGTAATAAAAAAATTATTTTAATGCCAGGAAGACTTACCGAATGGAAAGGACAAGAAATCTTTATAGAAGCTCTTAATGATCTTAAAACAAAATATGGTTATAAAAACTTTATTGCCATACTTCTAGGATCTGACCAGGGAAGAAAAATTTACAAAAAAAAACTCATTAGATTGATTGAACGATTTAGATTAAATAATGAAGTAATTTTTCTTGAACATGCACCTTCAATGCCCGTTGTTTATAGTGTTTCCAATGTTATTGTTTCTGCATCAATTGAACCAGAAGCTTTTGGAAGAATATCAGTTGAAGCACAATCAATGAAAAAACCAATAGTTGCAAGTGATATTGGTGGATCAAGGGAAACAATTGTTGATAATAAAACTGGTTTATTATTCAGCTCTAGCAATCATCATTCTTTAAGTGAAAAATTAGATTTTATTTTTAGATTGGATGATACTTCACTTAATGTGATGGGAAATAATGGTAGAAAAAACGTGCAAAAAAAATTTAATGTTGAAAAAATGTGCTTTTCAACTTATTCAGAATATAAAAAATTAATAAATGCCTAATATAACTTTACCTGACGGAAAAAAATTAACTTTTAAAGAAAAAGTTTCAGGACTTAAAGTTGCTGAAAAAATTAGTATATCTCTCGCTAAAGAAGCTTTAGTTATAAGTGTCGATGGTAAATTAAAAGATTTAAGTTTTGAAATTGAAAAGGATTGTGAAGTTAAAGTTTTAACATCAAAAGATAAAGATGGGCTCGATACAATCAGACATGATACAGCTCATATTTTAGCAATGGCAGTTCAAGAATTATTTCCCGGCACACAAGTTACAATTGGACCAACTATTGAAGACGGTTTTTATTATGACTTTTCTAGAAAAGAACCTTTTACTGAGGCAGATTTAAAAAGGATTGAGACAAAGATGTCAGAAATTGTTGATAGAGATGAGCCAACTTATAGAGAAGTTTGGGATAGGGACAAAGCTATTTCACATTTCAAAAAAATTGGTGAGAATTATAAGTCAGAAATTATTCAAGATATTCCTGAAACTGAGGAAATTTCTATATACTTTCATGGTAAATGGCATGACCTTTGTCGAGGCCCGCATTTATCATCAACAGGTAAAATTGGTAAAAATTTTAAATTAACAAAAGTTGCAGGAGCATACTGGAGAGGTGACTCAAAAAATGAGATGTTGCAGAGGATCTATGGAACTTCATGGGCATCAAAAAAAGATTTAGATAATTATATTAAAAGATTAGAGGAGGCTGAAAAAAGAGATCACAGAAAACTTGGTAAAGAAATGGATTTATTTCATTTTAGAGAAGAAAGTCCAGGTGCAGTATTTTGGCATCAAAGAGGATGGACATTATTTCAAAAACTTATCGATTACATGAGAAAAAAACAAAATGAAGCAGGCTATAAAGAAATTAATACCCCGGAGGTTTTAGATAGATCTTTGTGGGAAAAATCTGGTCACTGGGAAAAATTTGGTGCACATATGTACACATCTGAAACACCAGATGAAAAAATATTTGCCATAAAACCTATGAATTGCCCAGGATGTGTTCAAGTTTTTAACCAAGGTTTAAAAAGTTATAGAGACCTACCTTATAAAATGTCTGAATTTGGAAAAGTACACAGGTATGAACCATCAGGAGCACTACATGGCTTATTAAGAGTAAGAGCATTTACTCAAGATGATGCGCATATCTTTTGCACTGAAGATCAGATTACAGAAGAGTCTCTTTCAGTCACAAATCTTATCTTAAATATTTATAAAGATCTTGGATTTGAAAATGTAATTTTAAAATATTCCGATAGACCAGACCTTAGAGTTGGAGATGATGAGGTTTGGGACAAAGCAGAAAAAGCTTTATTGGAAGCAGTTAAAGCTACAAAACTAGAATATAGTATCAATAAAGGAGAAGGTGCATTTTATGGTCCAAAAATTGAGTTTGTTTTAAGAGATGCAATAGGAAGAGATTGGCAATGTGGAACTCTTCAAGTTGACTTTAATTTACCAGGAAGACTAGGCGCATCTTTTGTAGATAAAGATGGATCAAAAAAAGTTCCAGTAATGCTCCATCGAGCTTTATTCGGTTCTCTTGAAAGATTCATTGGAATATTAATTGAGAATTACTCTGGAAAACTTCCATTCTGGATTAGCCCATCTCAAATCATGGTAATACCAGTTTCTGAAGACTTTAATGATTATTCTGTTGAAGTTAATAAAAAGCTTATAGCAGCTGGTCTAAATTCAGAAGTTGACTTAAAGAATCACAATTTAAATTACAAAATAAGGGAACATTCGCTATCAAAAGTTCCAATATTATTAATTTGTGGGAAAAAAGAAGTTGACAGTAATAGCGTAACTATTAGACAATTAGATTCTACAAAACAAGAAAATATGGAACTAAAAAAATTTATTAATCACCATCAAGCTTTAAACAAAGCTCCATCATTATAAGTGGCAGACTTCAAACAAAATTATTTTCAGAGGAGAACGAGGGAAAGAGGTCCCCGTTCGAATAACAGGATTATGTCTCAAGAGGTTCAGGTAATTTCAAATGAAGGAAAAAATTTAGGTATACTAAATACCCAAGAGGCAATTAACATGGCTAAGAATGAAGGACTAGATTTAATTGAGATCGCTCAAAATGCTAAACCTCCAGTTTGTAAAATTATGGATATGGGCAAGTTTAAATATGACGCCCAAAAAAAAGCGAATAAAGCAAAAAAGAAGCAAAAAAAGGTTGAACTTAAAGAAATAAAACTAAGACCAGTAACAGAAATTCATGACTACTCATTTAAAATAAAAAATGCTCAAAAGTTTTTGTCAAAAGGAGACAAGGTAAAATTTACAATTAAATTTAAAGGAAGAGAGTTACAACACTCTAATCTTGGGCATGAATTAATGGATAAGATTAAGACCGATATAGAAAAACTTGGAAAAGTAGAGTTACAGCCTAAATTTGAAGGCAAACAGATGATAATGGTCATCCAACCAATTTAATTATTCTTGTAAATTTATCATTATATTTGTATAACCCCCATCAGTTATGCCAAAGTTAAAAACAAAAAGTTCAGCTAAAAAAAGATTTAAAATTTCTGCGAGAGGAAAGGTCATCATGCCTCAAGCTGGAAAAAGGCATGGTATGATCAAGAGAACGAATTCACAAATTAGAAAACAACGAGGAACAACTGTAATGTCTAAGCAGGATGGCAAAATTGTAAAATCATATATGCCATATAGTTTGAGAGGATAAAATGCCAAGAGTAAAAAGAGGAGTCACAAGTAGAGCTAAACATAAAAAGGTTCTGAAAGCTGTAAAAGGCCAGTGGGGCAGAAGAAAGAATACTATTAGAGTTGCACGCCAAGCGATGGAAAAGTCGATGCAGTATGCCTACAGAGATCGTAGAAATAAAAAAAGAGAATTTAAATCATTATGGATACAGAGGATTAATGCAGGTGTGAGAGGTGAAGGACTTACGTACTCAAAATTTATACATGCTTTAAGCAAATCTGGTATTAAGTTAGATAGAAAAATTCTAGCTGAAATTGCTTATGATAACCCTGAGGCGTTTAAAACAATCATAAAAAAAGCTCAAGCTGCACTTAATTAATCTTCCCTATTGTTTTTCTTAGTTTAAGAAATAATCTGTAAAAATGTCTGATTTTGAAAAAAAAATTTTAGAGTTTAAAAACAGATTAAATAGCACTCAGGATTCAAAAGAAATTGAGTCAATTAGGACAGATATTTTTAGTAAAAATGGATTTATTAATTCTCAGTTTAAAAAACTTGGTTCTTTATCTGAAGATGAGAAAAGAACTTTTGCATCCAGTATAAATAATGCAAAACAAGAATTACTTGATATATTTAGATCAAAGTCAACAGAAGTTTCAGATAAAGATCTTAATGAAAAAATAAAAAAAGAAAAAATTGACGTCACTTTACCTGAGAAAGAATTTAAGATAGGAAAGATACACCCTGTATCTCAAGTAATTGATGAAATATCATGTATTTTTTCAGAAATAGGATTTAGTGTAGAAGAAGGGCCTGATGTTGAAAATGATTATAATAATTTTACTGCCTTAAATACTCCTGAAGATCATCCAGCAAAAGATATGCATGACACGTTTTATTTGGATGAAGATATGAAGACTTTGCTCAGGACCCACACATCTCCTGTTCAAGTTCGCACCATGTTAAAAGGAAAACCTCCTTTTAAAATAATTGCACCTGGAAGAACTTATAGAAGTGATAGTGATCAAACCCATACGCCAATGTTTCACCAATTAGAAGGTCTTCACATAGATAAGAGTATTAATATGGGTCATTTGAAAGGATGTTTAAATTATTTTATTAAAGAATTTTTTGAAGTGGACAAAATTAAAATGAGATTTAGACCTAGTCATTTTCCATTCACAGAACCATCTGCTGAGGTAGATATTGGATATAGAATTGAAAATAATAAAATTATTATTGGTGAAGGTGATAAATGGCTTGAGGTTCTTGGATGTGGAATGGTGCACCCAAATGTTTTAAAAAACTGTAAGGTCGATCCAAAAATTTACCAGGGTTTTGCTTTTGGTATTGGTATTGATAGATTGGCAATGCTTAAGTACGGAATTAACGACTTAAGATCTTTTTTTGAATGTGATTATAGATGGTTAAATTATTATGGTTTTGACCCTTTAGATGTCCCAACAAATTATAGAGGTTTAAGTAAATGAAATTTACAAAAGATTGGCTCGACGTTCATTTAAAGACAATTAAAAGTGAATCTCAAATTATCCAAAAACTAAATAGCATTGGTTTAGAAGTAGAAAAAGTAGAGTCAATAAAAAGTGAATTAAGTGACTTTGTAATAGCAAAAATAATAAAAGCAAATAAACATCCTAATGCCGACCGACTTAAGTTATGTGATGTGGATATTGGAAAAAATGAAACTCTTAAAGTTGTATGTGGTGCTCCTAATGCTAGAGATGGACTTTTGACAATCTACGCACCGCCTGGTTCAGTAATTCCAAAAAATGGAATGAAACTAGAAATATCAAAAATCAGAGGAGAAACCTCTTATGGTATGCTTTGCTCTGAGTCAGAGTTAAAACTTTCAAATGAAAGTGAGGGAATAATTGACTTAAATGATAAATATAAGACAAAAATTGGAAAATCATTTTTTGGTGAAAAAAAAGGAAAAAATGTAATCGAACTATCAATTACCCCAAATAGACCAGACTGCCTAGGTGTAAGAGGTATCGCAAGAGATTTGGCAGCTTCTAATTTTGGAAAACTAAAAGAACTAAAAAAAAATAAAATTAAAAAGATCATTAAGCACAACTTAAAGATAAAGATTGAAAAAAATAAAAAACAGGCATGCTCAATTTTCGGAAGCTGTATCATTAAAAATATTAAAAATACTGAAAGTCCTGGATGGTTAAAAAATAGAATTTTAGCACTTGGCTTAAGGCCTATTTCTGCTGTTGTTGATATAACAAATTATGTAATGTTTGATTTAAACCGACCCCTCCATGCATACGATTTAAACAAGATAAAGAATAAAATTACCATTAGAAATTCAAAAAAAGGAGAGAGCTTTAAAGCCCTAGATAATAAAAATTATACGCTTGATAAAGATATGTGTGTGATATCGGACGATGAAGGTGTGCTTGGTTTAGGTGGAATAATCGGAGGCGAAAGATCAGGTACAGAAATAAACACAAAAAATTTATTACTAGAGTCAGCATATTTTGATCCCGCAATAATTAGAAAAACTGCTAAAAAATTAGATTTAAATAGTGATGCAAAGTTCCGTTTTGAAAGAGGAGTAGATCCCCAGTCTGTAACTGCTGGGCTTGAGTCAGCTGTTGAACTAATTTTAGAAATTTGTGGAGGAGAAGTTTCTAAATTTGATATTCAACAAACAAGAAAATTTAAAGACCTTGAAATTAAATTTGACACCAAAATGGTATCAAAAATTACCGGTTCTAACATTAACTCAAATGAAATAAAAAAAATTTTATCAAACCTAGGCTTTACTATTAAAACAAAGGGTAAATTTCTCAATATTAAAGTTCCAAGTTGGAGACCAGATATTTTTGGTGAGGTTGACCTAGTAGAGGAAGTAATCAGAATTGTTGGATTTGAAAAAATTAAGTCCATTGAACCTGAAAAAAAACGAACTAAACCAACACTTAATTTTTTTCAGAAACATTTTCATTTAGCCCAAAGATCGGTAGCTTCAAAAGGATATCTTGAAACAATAACCTGGTCGTTTACCGACGAAAAGATTAATAGTAAATTTAAAGAAAATCTAGAAAGTATAAAGATTATAAATCCAATTAGTTCGGATTTAAATGTGTTAAGAAATTCTTTATATCCAAACTTAATTTTTTATTTAGAAAAAAACTTAAATAGAGGATTTGGTGATCAGGCTATTTTTGAAATTGGTCCAACTTTTACAGGAAAAAAAACCTGGTCAACAAAAAACTGTTGTCTGCGGAATTAAAAAACAATTTGTAGATGATGATAATTCTTCAACAAATAGCAATTTAATTGATGTATTTCACATTAAAAAAGATTTAGTTCAATCATTAACTGAACTTGGAGTAGAAAAAGATGAGTTTAAAATTGAAAATAATACACCCTCTTATTATCACCCAGGTATTTCGGGATCTGTAGTTTCAAAAGATGACAACTTTGTTCTTGGATTTTTTGGTGCTTTGCATCCGAAAATAATTTCAAATACTTTTGGATTTGAAATCTTTTTAGAAAATTTAGTTGGTTACAAGTCTAAGAATATAAAGACTAAAGAAAGTCTAACTTTTTCAGATTACCAAAAGTCAGATAGAGATTTTGCCTTTTTAGTTAATAAAGATTCTAGGGCCCAGGATTTAACAGAAGTCATAAAAAAAATAGACAAAGATTTAATCAAAGAAATAAAAATTTTTGATGTTTATGAAGGAGAAAATATCCCATCTGATAAAAAATCAATTGCATTAAAAGTTACAATACAATCTGATCATAAAACTTTAAATGAGAATGATCTTACAAATATATCCAAAAAAATAGTTAGCACTGTAGAGGAAAAAACTGGTGCAAAATTAAGATCATAAATGTCTAATCTCGATAACATTAGGAATTTTGCTATAATCGCTCATATTGACCATGGGAAATCAACAATAGCAGATAGAATAATTCATAAGTGTGGAGGTTTGACAGAAAGGGAGATGAAGGATCAAGTATTAGACTCTATGGATATTGAAAGAGAGCGAGGAATTACAATTAAAGCACAAACGGTAAAACTTAATTATAAGTCAAAAGACGGCAAAGAGTATATTCTTAACATTATAGATACACCAGGCCATGTAGATTTCAGTTATGAGGTTAGTCGATCACTTTACGCCTGTGAAGGATCTATATTAATTGTAGATAGCACACAAGGGGTTGAAGCACAAACACTTGCTAATGTTTACCAGGCGTTAGATATAAATCATGAAATAATACCTGTGTTAAATAAAATTGATCTACCAGCCTCTGATTTAGATAGAACAAAAAAACAAATTGAAGATGTAATTGGTATAGATACATCTAATGCTGTTCCTTGTTCAGGAAAAACAGGTGAAGGTATAGAAGATATTTTAGAGCAAATAGTTTCAACTCTACCACCTCCAAAAGGTGAAACGAAAGAACTGTTAAAATGTTTACTTGTAGATAGTTGGTACGACTCATATTTGGGAGTTATTATATTAGTGAGGGTGATAGATGGAACTCTTAAAAAAAATATGAAAATAAAAATGATGTCTACTAACCAGGAATACGTGGTTGAAAAAGTAGGTGTTTTTACACCAAAAGCTAAAGACATTGATGA
Organism: uncultured Pelagibacteraceae bacterium; assembly: GCA_902602575.1. Lineage (GTDB taxonomy): Bacteria > Pseudomonadota > Alphaproteobacteria > Pelagibacterales > Pelagibacteraceae > Pelagibacter. The sequence goes on from CACKRX010000025.1 coordinate 8,561, forward strand.
ATTAAAATCAGGTGAAATAGGATTTATTATTACAGGTATTAAAAATTTATCAGATACAAAAGTTGGTGATACTATTTGTGAGGCACAAAGTCCTCTTAAAAAAGCTTTACCAGGTTTTAAACCTAGTAAACCAGTTGTCTTTTGTGGCTTATTCCCAGTTGATAGTTCTGAGTACCAAAAACTAAAAGATGGTTTGGCTAAACTACAATTAAATGACTCAAGCTTTTCTTATGAGGCCGAGTCGTCTTCGGCACTCGGGCTAGGATTTCGTTGTGGATTTTTAGGTTTACTACATCTTGAAATAATTACCGAAAGACTAGAAAGAGAATTCGATATTAATTTATTAACTACAACTCCAGGAGTTGTCTATAAAGTCCATTTAAATAATGGCAGTATTCAAGATTTACAAAATCCTTCAAACTTACCTGACCCAACCCTAATAAAAATAATAGAAGAGCCCTGGATAAAAGCTACAATAATTACTCCCGATCAATATTTAGGAGCTATTATGAAACTTTGCCAAAATAAAAGGGGAATACAAAAAAATTTAAATTATTCAGGTAATAGAGCGGTATTAAATTATGAGATACCTCTAAATGAAGTTGTTTTTGATTTTAATGATAGGCTAAAATCTATGACAAGTGGATATGCAAGTTTTGACTATGAAATCATGAGTCACAAAGAAGGCGAATTAGTAAAATTGGGAATCCTGGTAAACTCTGAGCCAGTGGATGCGCTTGCAATGATGGTTCACAAGGATTTTGCGCAAACTATTGGTCGTGAAGTGTGTGAAAAATTAAAAGATCTTATACCCCGTCATAACTTCATGATTCCTGTTCAAGCAGCTATTGGGGGAAAAATTATCGCCAGAGAAACTATAAAAGGTTTTAAAAAGGATGTTCTTACAAAAATACATGGCGGAGGGGCAAGAGATCGAAAAAGAAAGCTTCTAGATAAGCAAAAAAAAGGTAAAGCTAGATCAAAACAATTTGGAAGAGTAGAGATACCTCAAGAAGCTTTCATAGGAGTATTAAAAATTAATAAAGAAAAATGAAATGATTTACGATTGTTTTTCCTACTGGGATGAAGATTTATTGCTAGACCTTAGACTAAATATTTTAGACAAATATATTGATTTTTTTGTGATAGTTGAAGGTAATAAAACTTGGCAGAATAATCCAAAACAATTAAGATTCGATATCCAAAAATTTCAAAGATTTAAGAATAAAATTATATATATTCCAATTACAGATATGCCTGGAGGTGAGGATCCTTATTTACGCGAAAATTATCAAAGAAATTCAATCTCAAAAGGATTAAAAAATGCAAAAGGTGATGATATTATTTTGATTTCAGATTTAGATGAGATACCTAATCCAAACAGTTTAAAAAAT
>CACKRX010000026.1 GCA_902602575.1 uncultured Pelagibacteraceae bacterium
AGTAGATTTTGATTATGTTGATGTTTATGCAATGGGTCAAAACAGCGAACAATATATGTTCTACTATACAGATTCTGGATATGTCAAAACCGATGATTGGACAGATGTAGATCCAGACAAATTCCTAAAAGAACTTATAGAAAATTATAAGGCTAGCAATGAAACTAGAAAAAAAAATGGTCAAGCAACTGTGATGAACGTTAGTTGGAAAAAAAAACCATATTTAGATGGAATATATAACTCAGTTTATTATGCATTAAATATTACATGGTCTGATAATACTTCATCAGTTGAAGGGTCCGCAATAATTCTTGGCCGAGAAGGTTATACTACGGCTAAATATGTTGGCGGAGATAATGGCTATCAAGAACAGATGCTTTTAAATTTATCAAAAATTCACAAATTTAATGCTACCAAAGAATACAAGGATTGGAAATCTGGAGACAAAGTTGCTGCGGCTGGCATAGGCGCACTTCTTGCAACTACATTAGGAGTTAAAGCTTTAAAACCAGGAATCATTGCTGCAGGCTTATTATTATTAAAAAAATTCTGGTTTATAATATTCCTACCTTTTATTTGGTTGGGTAATTTATTTAAAGGCTCAGGCAAAAAAAAGAAAAAATAATTTAAATGTTTGGATCTGGTCAAATTTTTTTGAACTTATCTTTTTATGCAATTCTACCAGTAGCACTAATATTTTATTACGTTTATAAAAGAGACAAATTTCCTGAACCTCCTAGAATTGTATTAATAACTTTTCTATTAGGTATAGCCACTACATTTCCAATAGGAATATTAATAATTGCTGTAGAGGGCTTTTTAGAAACTTTAGATTTAGGAATTGAAGGCAGTAATTTTTATATGTCCTTTATAAGAGCTGCATTTTTAGAGGAGATGATGAAGTTTTTTGTGATCATATTTTATTGTTTGCATTTAGATGATTTTGACGAACCAATGGATGCGTTAGTCTATGGAGTTGCAGCTTCTCTTGGCTTTGCTGTTATTGAAAATTGGGAATATGTATTGGGTGCGAGTAAAGATGGTCTTGAAGTTGCAAAAGATGTAGCTTTAATAAGGTCGTTTACTGCAGTTCCACTTCACGCACTAGCAGGTGTTTTTATGGGTTTTTTCTTAATGGATGCAGTTTTTCAAAAGCATAATAGAAAATTCTTTTTATTTTTGTCTTTATTTTTTCCAGTATGTTTGCATGGTCTGTATGACTTAATTCTTTTTTCAAAAAGTATATCAGATTTCTATATCTATATTTTATTAATTATCTTTTTAATACGAGCAATATTTATATTTAAAAAAGAAAGACAATCTCAGAATACAGAAACAAAGAGAATTAAAGTAATACCAAAAACAACTGATATAATTTTTGTTGTTTTTGTTACATTTGCTATACTCTTTTCTACAAACTATTTCTTAGATTTTGTTCTTCATAACTAGCACCTTTAGATATAATATTAAGAGATAAAATAAAAAAAATTTACTTATTAGACTTGTTCAATTATAAATATTAGCATAAATACTTATGAAATTGACTAATGCCCTCGTGGTGAAATTGGTAGACACAAAGGACTTAAAATCCTTGCCCTTTTGGGAGTGCCAGTTCGAGTCTGGCCGAGGGCACCATAGAAAGTAATTGATGAGTAAAAAAAAAATATTTATCGGTATGCCTTTATATGAAGGTAATATTTCTCATGTAACCTTAACAGGGATAATTGATCTTATTCAATGGTTTAATTCAAAAAATATTGAATACAAATTTTACTTTATTTCAAAAGACTCATTAGTATCTCGAGCAAGAAATACAATAGTTACAAAATTTTTAGACGATCAAGAATTTGGTGGGACACATCTATTTTTTTTAGATGCAGATATAGGATTTAGTCATAAAAATTTTGAAAGATTATTGGATTTTAATAAAGATTTGGTTTGTGGTGTTTATCCAACCAAAGGGATTAATTGGGAAAGATTAAAAACACTGGATAACAAAACTGTCAAACCTCAAAATTTAATGAACTATAATGTAAATTTCATTGATCCTTCAAACATTAAATTAGACAACGGTTTCGCAGAAGTAAGAGAAGGTGCAACTGGATTTATGTTAATTAAAAAAGAGGTTTTTTTGAAGCTTAAAGAAAATTACTCAGATTTAAAATTTACTCCTAGACCAAGTTCTATTCTTTCTGGTTCAAATAATTGTTATGATTTTTTTAAAGTAGGAAATTATAAAGATAAAGAAGGCAATGTTAATTATCTATCAGAGGATTTCTTCTTTTCAACATTATGGAGAGATATAGGAGGCAAAGTTTATGCCGATTTAACATCAGAATTGAGTCATTTAGGAAAATTTAGTTTTTATGGGTCACCATCATTAAACTTAAAAAAGAATTAAATGAAAAAAATTCACATTATAAGTGATACGAATAAACAATCACTAAAAATAAAAAATTTTTTGTTAGGCAATATTAAATCAAGCTCCATAAAAAAGTCATCATTAATAATCGTAATTGGTGGAGACGGTTTTATGCTTCAAACTTTAAAAAAGAATTATAAATTTAAAAAACCTTTTTATGGGATTAATTCTGGGAATTACGGATTTTTAATGAATAAGTTTAACAAAGACAAAATATATAAAAAAATTCTACAAGCAAAAGAAATTGACATATCTCCATTAACTATGAGTGTTAAGACAAAATCAGGAGTCATAAAAAAAGGGATTGCAATTAATGAAGTATCAATACTTAGGCAGAGCAGGCAAGCGGCCTCTTTAAGAATTAACCAAGGCAAAAAACAAATTATCAAAGAATTAATTTCAGACGGGGTACTTATATCTACTCCAGCTGGAAGCACTGCCTATAATCTCTCCGTGCATGGTCCAATATTGAGTTTAAATTCAAAACAGCTATCGATTGCGCCAATCAGCGCATTTAGACCCAGAAGATGGAAAGGGAAAATCGTGAAAGATAAATCAAAAATAATTATAACAAATCTAAACCCATTAAAAAGACCAATAAGCGCTGTAGCCGACAATTTAGAAGTAAGAAATGCAAAATCAATTAGGATTAAAATTAATAACAAAATTAAATTCAATCTTCTTTATGATAAAAATAGGAGTTTGCAACAGAAATTAAAAATTGAACAATTAAGGAAAGAAATTAAGTAAATTTCTTAGAATGAAAAAAAAAATTTTTTTTTGGTCTCCGATGTTAAGTCACATTGGCACACATCAAGCTGTATTATCAATGGCAGAGGCATTAACTGAATATAGAGATGACAAGGTTTATCTAATAAATGTTTTTGGTGAATTTGATGATTACAATAATTCAAGTATTGAAAAAATAAATTTACTAAAAATTAAAGGCTACATACCTAACAAAGGAACAATTTCTAAAGTTTTATATTATCTATTAACTTTTTTATTGATCCCAGTTATGTTTTATTTAGTAAGAAAATACAGACCCGATATTATAATTTCAAACTTAGTAGGATATATACCAAATCTTATTAAGATATTTATAAAAGTAAAAGTAATAAACAGCATTCAAGGATTACCAAGATTCAATTATTTGAGAAAAATTATTTGGAAATTTTTTTACTCAAATTCAAATCATATTTTGACAATGACTAATTTGACAAAAAAAATGATAGCCTCAAATTTTGAATTAAATTTTCAGAGTATAACTAAAGTAGATAATCCAATAATATCCAGAAAGCTCATTAATCTGTCTAACGAAGAATTAGAGAGCGAATTAAAACCGATTTTTCAAAATGATGTTTTTTGTTCTATAGGAAGATTAACAAAGCAAAAAAATTTTTATGAATTAATTAATGGCTTTAGTTCTTTTATTAAAAAAACGAAAAAAAATATTAATTTGGTTATAATTGGTGATGGTGAACTTAAAGAAGATATTTTAAAATATTTGAAAAGAAACAATATTACAAATTGTTATTTAATAGGATTTAAATCAAATCCTTTTAAATATTTAAAAAAATCGAAACTTTTTATTTCAAGTTCGCTATGGGAAGAGCCAGGCCATACTCTAATTGAAGCGGGCTATTTAAATGTACCAGTTTTATCAAGCTGCTGTCCAAATGGTCCAAAAGAAATTATTAAAAATAATTATAATGGGTTTTGTTATAAATTAAATGACTCAATTGATTTATCAAATAGATTGGAAGAAATTTATAATTTAAAAGATAGTGAAGTTTATAATATTAAACTCAATTTAAAAAAATTTGTTATTAGAAATTATACCAAATATCGATTCGCTAAAACAATTGATAAAATTATTTAAGTATTTTTAATAAATAAAAAATAATTTAAATAATATAAAATGATGGTGCCCCCGCACGGACTCGAACCGCGGACCTATTGATTACAAATCAATTGCTCTACCAGCTGAGCTACAAGGGCGCACACTTTTTTTATAAGAATTTTATTACTAATCAAGAATTTTTTTTGCCTTGTTTATATAAAAAAAGACAACAGAAGCACTATTTGCAATGTTTAAACTTTCAATTTTATCGTTAATTTTTATTTTTACGGGATAATCAATATATTTTGATGTTTTTTCTTTTAACCCATGTCCTTCAGATCCAAATAAAAGTACGTTATTACCTTTCCAATCATAATTTGTGAAATCTTTATCACCACCTGACGAAAAACCATAAACCCAAAAATTTTTTTCTCTTAAAAATTTTAAAGTACTATTTATATTAGCTACTTTAAAAATATTGGAGTACTCAATTGACCCAGAACTAGCTTTATACATAGATTTGCTACTTTCAGGGAATAATCTTTCTTTAACAATAATTCCATCAATATTAAATGATGTGGCACTTCTTATTACTGAACCAATATTTCTTGGATCTGTTACACCATCTAAACAAGCTAAAGTTATATTATTTTTAGTTTTAATAAATTCTTTTAAATTTTTTTCTTCTAATTTTTCAACTTCTGCAACGTATCCCTGATGTAAAATTTGCTCATTTTTACAATATTTATCTAATTCTTTTTTTGTTTTAAAAAAAACTTTCACGTCTTTTATTAAATTTTTTTTTGGACTTATTCTGTGAATATTCTTTTTACTTTCTTCAGTTAAAAATAGCCTCAATACTTTTCTTTTAGGATTTTTCAGGGCCTCTATTACAGGATGCTTTCCAACTATAAAAAAATTTATATTTGTCATATTTTATGCATTTTTACTTAATTTTTTTAGTATTTTCTTATTATTTCATATATTGCAATTGTTTAATAAAAATATATAAAACCCTTGTTGTTTAAAGGTTTTTTGAACAAGGGGACGCTTTCCCCTATTTTTAGGAGGGGTACCAAAGCGGTCAAATGGGGCGGGCTGTAAACCCGTTGACTTCGGTCTTCGAAGGTTCGAATCCTTCCCCCTCCACCATTAAAAAATCTTTAACAATTGGAGTGTAACAAACTTGGTTTTGCGGGTGTAGTTCAATGGTAGAACGCTAGCCTTCCAAGCTGGATGTAAGGGTTCGATTCCCTTTACCCGCTCCAAACTAATTAAATAAAAAAAGTAAGGATAAGAAATGTCGAAAGAAAAATTTAATAGGAGTAAACCACATTGTAACATAGGTACAATTGGACACGTAGACCACGGTAAAACAACTTTAACCGCGGCTATAACAAAAGTATTATCAGAAAAAGGTGGGGCACAGTTTACAGCTTACGATCAGATTGATAAAGCACCTGAAGAAAAAGAGAGAGGTATTACAATTTCAACAGCTCACGTTGAGTACGAAACTGAAAAAAGACACTACGCACACGTAGATTGTCCAGGTCACGCTGACTACGTAAAAAATATGATTACTGGGGCAGCACAAATGGATGGAGCAATTTTAGTTGTTAATGCTGCTGACGGGCCAATGCCACAAACAAAAGAACACATTCTTTTAGCAAGACAAGTTGGTGTACCAGCAATTGTAGTTTTCTTAAACAAAGTTGATCAAGTTGATGATAAAGAAATGATAGACTTAGTTGAAGAAGAGATAAAAGAATTATTAACTTCATATAAATTTCCAGGGGATAAAACGCCTATCATAAAAGGTTCAGCTTTGGCAGCTGTTGAAGGCAAAGATGATGCAATTGGTAAGAATGCAATCACCGAACTTATGAAAGCGGTTGATGATTTTATTCCTCAACCTGACAGACCAAAAGACAAACCTTTTTTAATGCCTGTTGAAGATGTATTCTCAATTTCTGGTAGAGGAACAGTTGTTACTGGAAGAGTAGAACAGGGTGTTGTTAAAACTGGTGAAGAAATTGAAATAGTGGGTATCAGAGATACAAAAAAATCGGTTTGTACTGGTGTTGAGATGTTTAGAAAAATTCTTGATACTGGAGAAGCTGGAGATAATATTGGCGCACTGTTAAGAGGTGTTGAAAGAACTGATGTAGAAAGAGGTCAAGTATTATGTAAACCAGGATCTGTAACTCCTCACACAAAATTCGAAGCGCAGGCTTATGTTTTGAAAAAAGAAGAGGGTGGAAGACATACACCTTTTTTTACAAAATATAGACCTCAGTTTTATTTTAGAACTACCGACGTTACTGGCGAAGTAGAATTACCTTCAGGCACTGAAATGGTAATGCCAGGTGATGATGCTAAGTTTACAGTTAAATTAATTACACCAATTGCTATGAGCGAAAAATTGAACTTTGCGATTAGAGAAGGTGGTAGAACTGTAGGTGCAGGAGTAGTTACGAAAATTATAGAGTAAACTCCTTTAGGAGTGTAGCTCAATTGGTAGAGCGCCGGTCTCCAAAACCGGAGGTTGGGGGTTCGATTCCCTCCGCTCCTGCCAAAATAATGGAGAATAAAAAATGAAAAACCCATTAAAATTTTTTCAAGAAGTAAAACAAGAAGCTTTTAAAGTTACTTGGCCAACAGGAAAAGAAACTATTCAAGGAACAATTATGGTAGCAATAATGGCTATAATTGCATCATTGTTTTTTTTATTAGTTGATCAATTTTATAAATTTTTTTTAGATATTATTCTTAACATAGGAATTTAATGAAAAATTGGTACATAGTTCAATCCCATTCAAGCTTTGAGAATAAAGTAGCTCAATTAATTAAAGAGGAGGCTGATAAAGCTAAAATATCCGACAAATTTGAAGAAATTGTAGTGCCAACTCACGATGTTACTGAGGTTAAACGTGGTAAAAGAGTTCAAAGAAAAAAGAAGTATTTTCCTGGATATGTGCTAATTAAGAGCGAAATGGATAATAGTATTTATCATATGATCAAAGGAATAAAAAAAGTTAGTGGATTTTTAGGAAGCAAGGGCATCCCTGTTCCAGTATCTGATAAGGAAATAGAAAAAATTTTAGGTCAAATAAAAGATGGTGTCGCACAATCGAAATCAACAATAGATTATTCTGTAGGGGAAAAGGTTCAAGTTGTAGATGGTCCTTTTGCATCTTTCTCTGGAATGATAGAAGATATTGATGAGGACAAATCAAGAGTAAAAGTCTCAGTATCTATTTTTGGAAGACCAACTCCGGTAGATTTAGAATTTAATCAAATTGAAAAGGTAAGTTAATGGCAAAAAAAGAAATAAGCGGATATGTGAAACTACAAATAAATGGAGGTCAAGCTAATCCTGCTCCACCTGTCGGTCCAGCTTTAGGTCAAAGAGGTATTAATATAATGGAATTTTGTAAAGCATTTAATGAAAAAACAAAAAACTTTATGGGCAAACCAGTCCCTGTAGTAATAACAGTTTATAAAGACAAAAAATTTGATTTTATTATAAAATCACCACCAGCTTCACACTTCATTAAAGAAGCAGCAAAATTAAAGAGTGGCTCCCAAGAACCAGGAAGAAATATAGTTGCTTCAATTACAAAAAAACAAGCAGAGGAAATTGCAAAAAAGAAAATGGTTGATTTAAATGCCAACGACTTAGAAGAAGCTGTAAAAATAATAGCTGGGTCTGCTAGATCAATGGGTATCGAGGTAAAAGATTAATGAGCTCAAAAAGATTTAGAAAGCTTCCTAAAAATACCAATGCTTTAAAGGCTGAGCCTTTAAATAATTTGTTATCTAAAATTAAAACAAACTGCACAACAAAATTTGATGAGTCTCTCGATTTAAATATTTTAATCAATAATAAACAAAAAAAAAATGAAATAAATTTGAGATCAATGGTAAATCTTCCAAGTGGAACAGGAAAAAAAGTAAAAGTTGCTGTTGTATGTGAGGAAAGTAAGTCTAAAGAGGCTAAGGACTCTGGGGCAGATATTGTAGGTGGAGATGATTTAATAGAAAAAATAAAAAATGGAGAATTAAATTTTGAAAAACTAATTTGTTCATCATCTATGATGGTAAAACTATCTAAATTAGGAAAAGTTTTAGGACCAAAAGGTCTAATGCCTAATCCGAAATTAGGGACAGTCACAGAAAAAATTGGCGATGCAGTTAAGAATGCAAAAGCAGGTCAAGTTGAATTAAAAAATGATAAAGATGGAAATATTGGTCTAAGTATAGGAAAAAAATCTTTTTCTGATGAAAAACTTATTAAAAATTTCAATGCAGTCTTTAGCTCACTTGAGAAAGAAAAATCAAACCTTACAATAAAAGGCGATTTAATTAAATCTACTTATATTACTTCTACGATGGGTGTTTCATATAAGATAAAATTAGAAAAGGGCTTTTAGTTATGATGAGTAAAGAAAAAAAACAGGTTTATATTAAAGAGATGTCATCGCAGTTAGATAAAGCTGAAGCAGTTATTGTAGCTCATTATCAAGGTTTAACAGTGAAACAACTTGATGATTTAAGAAAAAAAATGCGTGAACATGGAATACAATTTAAAATCACAAAAAATAGAATAACAAAACTAGCATTAGAAAAAACTAGTAGAAAAGACTTATCAAATTTATTTACAGGTCCAACAGCAGTGGCAATGTCAGATGATGCAATAACTTCAGCAAAAATTTTAACTAATTTTTCGAAAGAGAATCAAAACCTAAAAATTCTTGGTGGCATAATGGGTAAAGACCTATTGGATGTAGCTGGTGTTAAAAATATTGCAACTTTGCCATCCCTAGAAGAAGCGAGAGCAAAAATCGTTGGTATTTTAAGGTCTCCGGCACAAAAAATCGCAAGTATTTTGCTTGCACCTGGCTCAAAAATCGCTATTTTAGCGCTCGAAAAATCAAAAAAATAACTTAGGACATATTTGTTATGGCGGACTTAAATAAAATCATAGATGAACTATCTAAATTAACTGTAGTAGAGGCTGCAGATTTATCAAAACAACTTGAGGAAAAATGGGGTGTTACAGCAGCAGCAGCAGCAGCACCTGCAGCAGCAGCAGCAGCAGGTGGAGCACCTGCGGAAGAAAAAACTGAATTTACAGTTGTACTAGCTTCAGCAGGAGATAAGAAAATAAATGTTATTAAAGAAGTTAGAGCAGTTACAGCGCTTGGTTTAAAAGAAGCTAAAGACTTAGTTGAGGGAGCACCAAAAGAAATTAAATCTGGTGTAAGTAAAAAAGATGCCGAAGAGATGA
>CACKRX010000027.1 GCA_902602575.1 uncultured Pelagibacteraceae bacterium
AATATCCTTCTCAAGCAGGTCAAGACAAGATAATTAATGAATTTTTTTTTAGATCGAAAAATAAGGGATATTTTATTGATATAGGAGCTTACGATGGAGTTATGGGAAGTAATAGTTTATATTTCGAAAGATTTTTAAAGTGGGAAGGTATTGCAATTGAACCATCCAAGATCCAATTTGAAAAATTAAAAAAAAATAGAAATTGTAAAATTGAAAATAAAGCAATCAGTTCAACTGCAAAAGAGGTAGAATTTGTGGACGTTGTTGAAGGTTTAACTCAAATGAGCGGTATAAAAAATGAAATTTATCAAAAACATAACTCAAAGATAATATCAAAAGATAGCGCTAGTGAGACAAAGATAGTTAAAATTTTAACAACAACTTTTAGTGAAATCGTTTCTTCAGATATTGAAATAGATTATTTATCAATTGATATTGAGGGATCCGAATTTGAATTATTAGAGTCTATTGATTTTGACAAGTATAAAATTAAAGTTATTTCAGTAGAAAATAATTTACCCGATGATCAAGATTTCCAAATTTTTTTTAATAAGAAACACTTTAAATACTTTGATAGAGTAGGCCAGGATGAAATCTTTTATAATAAAAATTATATTAAAATTGACTAAATGAAAATATTTCCAGCAATAGATATTAAAGATAAAAAGTGTGTAAGATTAATTAAAGGTGATTTTAGTCAAAAGATTGAATATCAAATGTTACCAGTTGAACAGGCAACACAATTTATAGATAAAGGTTTTAAAAATCTGCACATTATTGATCTTGACGGTGCTTTAACGGGAGAAACAGTAAATTTTGATATTATAAAAGAGATCGTGAATAAATTTGATTTTAAAGTAGAGGTAGGTGGTGGCGTGAGAGATTTCGATAGTATTCAAGAATATACTGACATAGGTGTAGATAAAGTTATTTTAGGTAGTGCGGCTATAAAAGACAAAAGTTTTTTGAAAAAAGCTTGCAAAAAATTTCCTAAAAAAATTGCACTGGGTTTAGATGCAAAAGATGGAAAACTTTCCGTGTCAGGATGGAAAGAAAGTTCAGGTATATCAACTTTAGATTTTTTAAATGAAGTAAATGACTTTGGTATTAGCAGATTGATTTTTACTGATATAAATAGAGATGGAACGAAAGAAAGTCCTAATTTTAAAGAAACACTGAAAGTTGCTGAGATTTCAAATTGCCCTGTAATAATCTCTGGCGGGGTATCTTCAATAGAAGATATCAAAAAAGCTAAAACACTAAGAAATGTTGAAGGTGTTATAGTTGGTAAAGCAATATACGATGGTGATATAAAATTAGAGGAGCTGGTTAAAGAAGATGCTTAAAAACAGAATTATACCTTGTTTAGATGTCAAAAATGGTCGTGTAGTCAAAGGTATAAACTTTGTTGATCTAAAAGATGCTGGTGACCCTGTTGAACAAGCAAAAATTTATAGCGATGGTGGAGCAGATGAAATTTGCTTCTTGGACATTACAGCTTCAAACGAGAATAGAGATACCATTTACAAAGTTGTTGAGAAGACTTCAAAGAAATGTTTTGTGCCTTTAACAGTAGGTGGTGGAGTTAGAAACGTTGATGATATCAATAAATTATTAAACTGCGGTGCTGATAAGGTTTCAATTAATACTGCGGCAGTAGAAAATTCTAAAGTTGTGGTTGATAGTTCAAAAAAATTTGGTTCGCAATGTATTGTCGTTGCAATAGACGCCAAAAAAAATCGAGATAAATGGGAAGTTTTCACTCATGGTGGAAGAAATAATAGCGGAATTGATGCATTGGAATATGCAAAAAAAATGGAAGATAGTGGAGCTGGTGAGCTATTAGTAACTTCAATGGATAGAGATGGAACACAGGTCGGTTACGATATTGAATTAATATCAAAGATATCTTCAAGAGTAAATATTCCCTTAATTGCATCTGGTGGTGTTGGAAATCTTGATCACTTAGTAGAGGGTATTAAATCAGGTAAAGCTAGTGCAGTTCTTGCAGCATCAATTTTTCATTATGGTAAATACTCAGTGAAAGAAGCAAAGCAATATTTGGAGTCTAAAGGAATTCCTGTTAGAACATAATATGCTTAAAACTCTGGAAGATATAATTTTAATGGTAAGAGAGAGGAAGACTAAACCTCAAAGCGAATCTTATACAAATAAATTATTAGCTAAAAAAGAATTATCAGTAGAAAAGGTAAAAGAGGAAGTTAAAGAATTAATTGAGGCTGTGGAAAATAATACAAATAAAGTTCATGAGACAGCCGATGTATTGTATCATCTGATCGTGTATCTCGAAGCAAATAACGTCAAAATGGAAGATGTTATGATAGAACTAGATAAAAGAAAAAAATGAGCTACGACGACAATAACATTTTTGCAAAAATCCTGAGAGGCGAGATACCATGCAAAAAAATCTATGAGGATGAATTCGTTTTATCTTTTCATGATATAAATCCACAAAAAAAAGTTCATGCTTTGGTAATTCCAAAAGGTAAATATGTAAATTTAGAGGATTTTACTTCTAAAGCCAGTTCAGACGAAATAGCTGGACTTATGAAAGGAATTTCAACTGTTGCAAAAAAAATTGGAATTTCAAGTATTGATAATGATGGATTTAGGACTTTATCAAATGTTGGAGAAAATGGTGGACAAGAAGTGCCTCATTTACACTTTCATTTATTTGGTGGTGAAAAAGTAGGGAGAATGGTTCAATGATAATTAGTGTAAAAAGAAATTTTTTAGAATTAAAAAATATCAATGATCTAATTAAAAAAGATAAGCCAGAAGATAATTATTCTGTGAAAAAAACAAAACCAGATTTCCAACTGAACAAGTTTTTCTATAAACAAATTGGTAAGAAATATCGATGGACTGATAGATTGATTTGGACAGATCTTCAGTGGTCAAATTATGTCTCAAATAAAAATCTAGAAACCTACGTAATAAAGAATGGCGAAGATTTAGTTGGATATTTTGAACTTATACATCATCCAGAAAAAAATGAGACAGAACTTGCATATTTAGGTTTGTTTGAAGATTATTTTGGTAAAGGAGTTGGTGGTTATGCTTTAACAACTGCAATTTTAAAATCCTTCGAAAAAAAAATTAAAAGAATGTGGGTTCATACCTGTACACTAGATCATCCTAATGCGATAAAAAATTATTTAGCAAGAGGGATGAAAATTTTTAAAGAGGAAAATCTTAATATTAGAGCTAGCTAGTTATAAAGATTAAGATTAAAAATATTATCAGACAACTTTTGATTAATATTTTTAACGATAATATTGGACCTTACTCTGTTGCCATATAAATCAATAGTTTCCCAGCCTTTAATTAAGTAATTTTTTTTATCAAAAAAAATACTTAATTGATTACTTTGATCATTAATTAATAGGAGAAAATTTTGTTCTTTTTCGACTACATTTCCAACAATTTTCGAGATTAAAAATTCTTTATTAAGAAAATATTTAAAGTAAGTATTTTCAGTTTTATAAGTATTCGCAAAATTTGAGCTTTCGTTTTTAATTAAAAGTGTCTTTCCATTAGATACGATTAACTTCCCAGTCTCATCGTATTTGCACATCATTTTATTATTGAATGAAATAATACAGTTACCAGTTTCTTTTTTATCGTTAATTAGTTGTTCAAAATCAAATGTAAAATTTTCAATCTCAGAAATTTTTTTAATAATTTTAGGTTCTGTGTAAGCATGTTTTTGAGCGAATATAAAAAAAATGATTAAAATCAGAAAAATTGTTCTCATTACAACAATTCTCTTTTGCCAACATGATTAGCTTTACTGACAATGCCTCTACTTTCCATAATATCTATTATTCTCGCGGCCCTATTGTAACCTATTTGAAGTTTTCTTTGCAAAAAGGAGGTTGATGCTTTTCCCTCAGATTTGACTATTTCAAGGGCTTTATTGTAAAGCTCATCATCTTGATCTGAGTCGTCAGATCCATCATCAGATGGACTTTCAGAAGATAAATTTAAAATTTCATCAACATATTCCGGATCTCCTTGTGATTTAAGAAAAGAATTAATTTTTTCAATTTCATTATCCGAAACAAATGGCGCATGGATTCTTGTAATTCTATTCGCAGAAGACATGAAAAGCATATCACCTTTACCTAATAATTGTTCAGCACCTTGTTCTCCGAGAATTGTTCTACTATCAATTTTTGAAGACACTTGAAAAGATATACGAGTTGGGAAATTTGCTTTGATAGTACCCGTTATTACATCAACACTTGGTCTTTGCGTTGCCATTATTATATGAATACCTGCGGCCCTTGCCATTTGAGAAAGTTTCTGAATACAATTTTCAATGTCCTTACTAGCAACCAACATAAGATCTGACATTTCGTCTACTATAACTACAATGTATGGCATAGAAATTTTGTGTTTAGCGTTGTAACTGTCAATATTTCTAACGCCAACTTTTGTCATTAACTTGTATCTATTTTCCATTTCTTTTACTACCCAACCTAAAACTGAAGCAGCTTTTTTTGCCTCAGTTATCACAGGACATAATAGATGGGGAATTCCTTCATATGTCGAAAGCTCTAACATCTTAGGATCAATTAAGATGAACTTACAAATTTCTGGTTTGTGTCTATATAACAATGAAAGAATAATTGTATTTATACATACAGATTTTCCAGAGCCGGTGGTACCAGCAATTAGAAGATGTGGCATTGAAGTTAAATCTCCTATTAATGGTTGACCAGAAATACTCTTGCCAAGGGCTATTGGTAATTTTAAATCCTTATTGTTAAATTTTGGACTAGATATTATTTCCCTCAACATAACATTGTCTCGAGATGAATTTGGTAGCTCAATACCGATAGTACTAGATCCTGGAATTGTAGAAATCCTCGCGGACTCAGAGCTTGTATTTCTCGCTATATCCTCAGAGAGGTTTACAATTTTTGAGACTTTAACTCCTGCAGCAGGCTCAAACTGTGAACAAAATACATGTGTGACTTATCTTTTATATCTTTAAAAATTTTACTCTCTTTAACTATATTTATTTGGTTCCAACCTATGTGAGGGAGTTTATATTTGCCATTTTGATTATCTATTTTTGTCACTTTTCCTGGGATCCAACCTAATCCTTTTGTTTCTGACTCTTCATATCCAACATCTGCGAACATTTGTAATCCAACACATATGCCAAGAAGAGGTTTCTTCTTATTCATTACAAAATCATTTAGCGAATCCACCAGTCCATTAATAGATTTTAAGTCATCTACACAACTTTTGAATGATCCCTGCCCTGGCAAAACGACCTTATCACTTAATTTGATTTTACTTATATCAGAGGTGACTTCAATTTTTACTTTATCTTGAGCCACTTCTTTAAATGAGTTTATAACAGATCTTATATTACCTGATTTGTAATCAACAATAGTTACTTTCATTAATTTTTATAAAGAGCCTTTAGTAGATGGCACTACCTTTTTGTTTTTTGGATCTATTTCCAATGCAGCTCTAAGCGATCTTGCTAGACCTTTAAAGCATGACTCTACTTTGTGGTGACTGTTATCACCATATAAATTTTCAATGTGCAATGTAATTCCTGCAGCTTGAGAAAAAGCTTGAAACCATTCTTTAAATAGTTCCGAATCCATTTCTCCAAGTTTTTCAACTTTCAAATCTACTTTCCAAATTAAATAGGGTCTGTTTGAAACGTCTAATGCAACCCTTGTTAAAGTTTCATCCATTGGTATCATTGCATGAGCATATCTTTTTATTCCAATAAACTTTTTCGATGCTTTTTTAAGACATTCGCCTATAGCAATTCCAGTATCTTCTGTTGTGTGATGAAGATCTATGTGCGTATCGCCTTTTGCTTTAACCTTTAAATCAATTGATGAATGCTTAGAAAGCTGTTCAAGCATATGATTAAGAAAACCTATGCCGGTATCTATTTTGTAGTGACCTTTACCGTCTATATTTAACTCAACGTCAATTTTTGTCTCTTTTGTTTTTCTTGTTATTGATGCTTTTCGCTTCATATATACCTACGTATATCTATATTATTTAGTCATATCAACAAAACTAATTTGCCACTTGAAGAATGGAAATTCATATCCATCTATAACTCATGACAACAATTGTATTAGTAAGAAAAAAAAATGACGTAGTTGTGGCAAGTGATGGCCAGGTCAGTATGGGAAATACGGTAATTAAAAGCAATGCTAACAAAGTTCGTAAAATAGAGAAACGAAATGTGATTGCAGGTTTTGCAGGTTCAACAGCAGATGCATTAACTCTTTTTGAAAGATTAGAGGCTAAACTTGAAAAACATGCTGGAAATTTAACCCGCGCAGCAGTCGAACTTGCTAAGGATTGGAGAACCGATAAATATTTAAGGAGACTTGAAGCGTTAATGGCAATTGGTGATAAAGAAAAAAGTTTTATTATTTCAGGAACTGGAGATGTTTTAGAACCTGAAGGAGATGTTATTGGAATTGGATCAGGTGGAAACTACGCTCTTGCAGCCGCAAAAGTTTTAATGGATACAGAATTGAATGCTGAAGAAGTTGCAAAAAAAGCAATTAAAGTTGCAGCTGATATTTGCGTTTTTACAAATGATAATATTAGAATTGAGAAAATATAATGGAAAAATCAAATATTAAATCATTTCCAAAAAAAAATTCTGAGGGAAAAAAGAATCAAATAGACTCTCTTTCGCCAAGAGAGATTGTATCTGAATTAGACAGATACGTTGTAGGGCAAAACAAAGCCAAGAGGGCTGTTGCTATTGCTCTAAGAAATAGATGGAGAAGACAGGCTTTAAAAGGTGAAATGAGAGACGAAGTTTTACCTAAAAATATATTAATGATTGGGCCAACGGGTGTTGGTAAAACTGAAATATCAAGAAGATTATCCAAATTAGCTGAAGCACCTTTTGTAAAAGTTGAAGCTACAAGATTTACCGAGGTTGGTTATGTCGGAAGAGATGTAGAGCAAATTATTAGAGACTTGCTTGAAATTGCAATTGCAATGGAAAAAGTTAAAAAAAGAAAAGAAGTTCATGCAAAAGCACAAAAACTTGCAGAAGAAAGAGTTTTAGATGCGCTTGTAGGAAATAAAGCGAGTGTAGCAACAAGAGAAAGTTTTAGAAAAAGACTTAGAAATGGAGATTTAGACGACAACGAAATTGAAGTTCCAGTTAATGAGAGTGGAAACATGCCAAGCTTTGAAATACCCGGAATGCCTGGGGCAAATATTGGAATGATTAATATTGGTGACATGCTCGGTAAATCAATGGGCAATAAATCAAAAAAGAAAAAGATGACTGTAAAAGAATCTCATGAAATCTTGTTAAATGAAGAGGCTGATAAACTTATTGAAGAAGATAAAATTATTAAATCTGCAAAAAATGTAACTGAAAATAACGGAATTGTTTTCTTAGATGAAATTGATAAAATTTCTGCAAGAACTGACAGGGTTGGTGGAGATGTATCAAGAGAAGGGGTTCAGAGAGATTTGTTACCATTAATAGAAGGTACTACTGTAAGTACAAAGTATGGACCAGTAAAAACAGATCATATATTATTTATAGCATCAGGAGCTTTCCAACTCGCTAAACCTTCAGATTTACTTCCCGAATTACAAGGAAGATTGCCAATAAGAGTTGAACTTGATGCATTAAACAGTTCTGACTTTAAAAGAATTTTAAAAGAGCCAGATAACAGTTTAATTAAACAGTATAAGGCATTATTAAAAACTGAAAATGTTGATTTGGAATTCTCAGAGGATGGAATTGATACTATTGCTAATCTAGCAAACGAAGTAAACTCATCTGTTGAAAATATTGGTGCAAGAAGACTTCATACTATAATTGAAAAAGTTTTGGATGAAATTAGTTTCACAGCAACAGACAGATCAGGTGAAAAAATAGTGATTGATTCAAAGTACGTAAAAGAAAATCTTGGACAATTAGTAAAAGATAATGATTTATCTAAATTTATTCTTTGATTTTAAATAAACATTAAAAGAACCTAAATTCTTTTCGTCAGTACTATCAATATTTTTAATCTTTTTCATAAGCTCGACATTGGAATTAATAAATTCAGGTATAGAATGTTTTAATATGCTAAGTTCGGATGATTTATAAGGATCTTCAGCTGATTTGGACCTCATGCCCTTTCCTGTAATAATATTTAATTTTGAAACTTCTTTCTCAAAACAATCATTGATAGTTTTTTCAACAAATTCATTTGCCTGGTCAAGACTAAAACCGTGCAAATCTATTACGAATGTTGATTTACTTTTGTTTATTGAATGTTTGTTTACTTCGTCTTTCGAATGAACTTTATCTTTACTCTTAACGAAATTTTTCCAATCTTTAAGATCTTTGTTGGATAATTTTTTGCTCAAATACTATATATTAGTTTCAATTAACAACCAGTTTGGATCATTGGAATTTAGGTTTTTTGAAAATCTCCAAGTATCATACACTTTTTTAACTTTTTCTGGATCGCCTGTTAAAATCTTTGAGTCTTTATCCCTATTACACGATATAATTTCACTAATAAAATCAACTGTAACTTCAAGCATGTTACCTTTTTGCTCATGATTTTTTATTTCGGCAGAATTTATTCCAATAAAAGTTGTTTCTGATTTTATTCCATTTTTTTCTCTATTAGATATTGCTTCCTGAAATTGATTTAAAACTTTTTTATCAAGTAAACTTTTAATCTCTTTAATTGACCCTTTTGAAAAATTTGTAATGATAGTCTCATAAGCCATCTTTGCCCCTTCAATAAAATCTTTCTTTGCTGTTTCATCAAAAGTTCTATAGTTCGGTTTTTTTGCAGTCTTCATTTCGGGCATGTCATGTGGAAAGCTGTTTGAAATATCATCTTCATAACCTGATTTTTTTCCCAAGATTCCTCTTAATCTTAAAAAAATAAAACCAGCTATCATAGCTAATAAGATAATATCTAGATATTCAAAACTATAATTCATATCTAAATAATATTTACTCTATTGCTTAATTTCAACAAGCAATTTAAATTAAAGACAAAT
>CACKRX010000028.1 GCA_902602575.1 uncultured Pelagibacteraceae bacterium
TTTCAACATCTGTCTTAATATGGTTTCTATGTGTTTATCATTTATTATAACTCCTTGTAGTCTATAAACTTCTTGAACTTGGTTTACAAAATATTCAGTTAATTCCTCAATACCTAGTATCCTTAAAATATCATGGGGTAAAGGTTGTCCATCTAACAGGTATTCACCTTTTTTAATTTCTTCACCTTGATTAAAATTAATGTGTTTTCCTTTTGGAATTAAATAATTTGAGCTTTCTCCACTTGATGAAACAATTGAGACTCTTTGTTTTCCACGTACCTCTTTACCAAATATTACTTTACCATTATTTTCTGCAATGATGGCACTATCTTTTGCTTTACGTGCCTCAAATAATTCAGCTACTCTAGGCAGACCTCCAGTAATATCTTTTGTCTTGGATGTTTCTTTGGGTAAACGTGCTATTACATCACCAGCAAAGATTTTTTGTCCATCCTTCACAGATAAAATTGAGTCTGGTACAAGATAATATCTTGCTTCATTGTCATCAGCTTTCTTAATAACATTTCCTTTTTCATCTCTTAAAGTAATTCTAGGTTTTAAGTCTGTATTTTTTGATTGTGATCTCCAATCAATTACTGATTTAGATGAAATACCAGTGGTATCATCGAGTGTTTCAGATAGTGAAACTCCATCAATTAAGTCAACAAAATTTGCTATTCCACTTTTTTCTGCAATAACTGGTGTTGTGTATGGATCCCATTCACATATTTTTGAATTTTTCTTAACTTTATCTCCATTTTTAAAAAATAATTTTGAACCGTATGGAACTTTATAAATTGCTATTTGAACACCTTTATCATCTTCTAGACTGATTTGTGTATTTCTACCCATAACAATCAAATTTTTCTTTGAATCTTCTAATAAGTTTGTATTTATTATTTTTAAAACTCCGTCACTTTTACTTACTATCTGGGAGTCTTGTTTAATTGATGCTGTTCCACCAACGTGAAAAGTTCTCATTGTTAATTGAGTGCCTGGTTCACCTATTGATTGTGCAGAGATCATACCAATTGCTTCTCCAACATTTACCATTTTACCTCTAGATAAGTCTCTGCCGTAACTCATTGCACAAACTCCAACGTTAGATCCACAAGTTATTACTGAATATACGTTTATTGATTTGACGCCCGCCGCATCTATTTTTTCGCATCCAGCTTCATCTATTATTTCACCTTTTTTTATTATTGTTTCACCAGAAATTGGATTTTTTACGTCCGCGGCTACTACTCTTCCTAAAGCTCTCTCTGATAAACTTACTATTATATTTCCACCTTCAATAATTTCCGATAAATTTATACTTCCAGGTTTTTTACAATCACAGTCTTTTTTAGTTATGGTTAGGTCTTGCGCAACATCACATAGTCTTCTTGTAAGATACCCTGAGTTAGCAGTTTTTAAGGCTGTATCAGCTAATCCTTTTCTGGCACCGTGAGTAGAATTGAAGTATTCAAGAGCAGTTAACCCTTCTTTAAAATTAGAAGTAATTGGTGTCTCTATGATTTCACCTGATGGTTTAGCGATCAATCCTCTCATTCCAGCTAATTGTTTCATTTGTGCGGCCGAACCTCTGGCTCCAGAGTCTGCCATCATAAAAACAGAATTAATATCTAAGCCTTTATCAGATTTATTAGTTGCTGATATTCCTTTCATCATTTCAGATGCAACTTTGTCAGTACATTTAGACCAAGCATCAACTACTTTGTTATATTTTTCACCTCTGGTAATTAAACCTTCCGAATACTGATTTTCATAGTCTTTAATCAATTGTTTAGTCTCATCAATTAACTGCTCTTTATTATCAGGTATAATTAAATCGTCTTTTCCAAAAGAAATTCCAGCTTTGAATGCATGTTTAAAGCCTAAGTCTTTAAGTTTATCACAAAAAATTACAGTACTTTTTTGACCTGTAAATCTAAAAATGTAATCAATTACTTCTGAAACAACTTTCTTTGGTAAAACCCTGTCTACTAAAGAAAAACCAATATCTTTATTTTTTGGTAATAGATTTGCTAGTAAAAATCTTCCAGCTGTACTAGTGTGCTTCTCAAATTTTTGGTTTCCATTTTCATCAATTGTTTCAAATCTAGATATAATTCTTGAATGTATCTTTATTTTACCAGATTCTAAACCCTGTTCAATTTCAGAATTATTTACAAAATATCCTTCAATATTCTTTTCTTGATATGGTGGAAGGGATAAATAGTAGATACCAAGTATCATATCTTGGCTAGGTACTATAATTGGTTTACCATTCGAAGGACTTAAAATATTATTAGTAGACATCATTAAAACTCTAGCTTCCAGTTGAGCTTCTAAACTTAATGGAATGTGTACTGCCATTTGGTCTCCATCAAAATCAGCATTAAATGCAGCACAAGTAAGAGGATGTAATTCAATTGCATCTCCTTCTATCAATTTAGGTTCAAAAGCTTGAACACCAAGTCTATGAAGTGTAGGTGCTCTATTAAGTATGACTGGATGTTCCCTTACGATAACTTCCAAAGCGTCCCAAACAGCATTAGTTTCTTTTTCAACTAGTTTTTTGGCTTGTTTAATTGTTGAAGCCAAACCAAGTTTATTTAATCGCGCGTATAAGAAAGGTTTAAATAATTCTAGAGCCATTTTTTTAGGCAAGCCACATTCATGAAGTTTTAAATCTGGACCGACTACTATCACTGATCTTCCTGAGTAATCTACCCTTTTGCCTAAAAGATTCTGTCTAAATCTTCCTTGTTTACCTTTAAGCATTTCTGCTAGAGATTTTAGTGGACGTTTTCCAGTTCCAGTAATTACTCTTCCTCTTCTTCCATTGTCAAAGAGTGCATCAACTGACTCTTGCAACATTCTTTTTTCATTTCTAATAATTATATCTGGAGCTTTTAAATCCATTAATCTTTTGAGACGATTATTTCTATTTATTACCCTTCTATACAAATCGTTTAAATCTGAAGTGGCAAATCTACCTCCATCTAATGGTACTAAAGGTCTTAATTCTGGTGGTATCACAGGTATAACTGTTAAAATCATCCACTCAGGTTTGTTTCCTGTTTTAATAAATGAATCGATTAATTTTAATCTTTTTATTGATCTTTCTTCTGAGACTTTAGACTTTGTTTCATTAATATTTTTTACTAAAATTTCTCTTTCTTGCTCTAAGTTTATATTTTTTAGTATTTCTAATATAGCTTCCGCTCCAATACCTGCTGTAAAAGACTCGTCACCATATTCATTTTGGTATTTAATCAATTCATCTTCTGACAATAACTGGTTCTTTTTTAAACCAGTTAGTCCAGGTTCGATAACTATAAAATTCTCAAAATATAGAACTCTTTCAACTTCTTTAAGCTTCATATCGATTGCTAAAGAAATTCTACTTGGTAAAGATTTTAGGAACCAAATGTGCGCCACAGGTGTCGCAAGATTAATATGCCCCATCCTTTCACGTCTAACATTTGATTTAGTAACTTCAACACCACATTTTTCACAAATAATACCTCTAAACTTCATTCTTTTGTATTTTCCGCACAAACATTCATAATCTTTAATAGGACCAAAAATTCTTGCACAGAAAAGACCATCTTTTTCTGGTCTAAATGTTCTATAATTAATTGTTTCTGGTTTCTTAATTTCACCGAATGTCCAAGACTTTATTTTTTCAGGACTTGCTAACGAAATTTTAATACTATTAAAATTTTGAGAGTCTGATATCTCGGTATTTTTAAATAGATCTTTAAGTTCTTTTTTCATAATTAATTTAATTCAACATTTAATGCCAAAGATTTGATCTCTTTAACTAGTACGTTAAATGACTCAGGTATTCCTGACTCAAAATTTTCTTCACCTTTAACAATTGTCTCGTAAACTTTCACTCTACCGGCCACGTCGTCAGACTTAACTGTTAAAATTTCTTGAAGAGTGTAAGAGGCTCCGTATGCCTCTAAAGCCCAAACTTCCATTTCACCAAATCTTTGACCACCTAATTGGGCTTTTCCACCAAGTGGTTGTTGAGTTACTAAACTGTATGGACCTGTAGATCTTGCGTGAATTTTATCTTCAACAAGGTGATGTAATTTTAACATATATATAGTTCCAACTGTTACATCTCGGTCAAATTTTTCTCCAGTTCTTCCGTCCCACAAGGGAGTTTGGCCAGTCTTTGGTAGTTTAGCTAAATCAAGCATCTCTGTTACATCTTTCTCTTTAGCTCCATCGAAAACAGGCGTAGAAATTGGTACTCCACTCATCAAATTTTCACATAAATCTGAAAATTCATTTTTGGTTAATTTTTCAATTGAGTCTTCTAATATTTCTTTTCCATAAACAGATTTAAGAAACTCCTTAATTTTTTGAGACATCTCTAATTTTTTTTGATTTTCATTAATTAAATCTTTTAATTTATCCCCTAATTCGGTGCAGGCCCAACCCAGGTGTGTTTCTAAAATTTGACCAACATTCATCCTACTTGGAACACCCAGAGGATTTAAAACAATGTCAACCGGCTTTCCATTCTCTCTGTAGGGCATATCTTCTACAGGAACAATTTTACTTACCACTCCTTTATTGCCGTGTCTACCTGACATTTTATCTCCTGGCCTTAATCTTCTTTTGATTGCCACAAAAACTTTTACCATCTTCATTACACTTGGTAATAAATCATCACCTTGTCTTATTTTTAAAACTTTATCCTCAAACCTTTCTTTAATATCTTGGCTTGCATTCTCATATTGTTCTTTCAATTTATCCAATATTTCATTTTTGCTTGCATCTTTAACATTCATTTTAAAAATTTCTGCTATTGGAACTTCATTTATATTATTCTGATCTAATGTATCACCCTGATTTAAATTCTTAATTTTTTTGGAAAGTTGTGTCCCTGATAAAATTTGAGCTGCCCTTTGTTTTATACTTCTCTCAAGAATTTCTTCCTCAACCAACCTATCTTGTTGAACCAAATCTATCTCAGCTCTTTCAATTGTAATTGACCTTTCATCTTTTTCTATCCCATGTCTGTTAAAAACTCTCACGTCAACTATTATGCCTCCACTACCACTTGGCATCTTCAGTGAAGTATCTGTGACGTCAATAGCTTTTTCACCAAAAATTGATCTCAATAATTTTTCCTCAGGTCCAGACGCTGTATCACCTTTTGGAGTAACTTTGCCTACAAGAATGTCTCCTGGTTTTACTTCTGCTCCAATGTAAACAATTCCAGATTCATCTAAATTTTTTAAAGCCTCTTCGTTAACGTTTGGAATATCTCTTGTAATATCTTCTTCACCAAGTTTTGTATCTCTAGCCATAACTTCGTATTCTTCAATGTGAACTGAAGTAAATACATCATCTGTAACACATCGTTCTGAAATTAATATAGAGTCCTCGAAATTATATCCTTGCCATGGCATAAATGCCACTGTCACATTTTTTCCAAGTGCTAACTCACCAATTTTTGTTGAAGGTCCATCAGCAATTATGTCACCACGTTTAACTTTATCACCTACTCTAACTAAAGGTTTCTGATTAATACAAGTATTTTGGTTCGATCTTTTAAATTTTTGTAAATTGTAAATATCAACTCCTGATTTGGAAAAATCAGTTTCACTTGTTGCTTTAATTACAATTCTTTTTCCATCAATTTTATCAACTATCCCATCTCGTTTAGCAACAATGGTGACTCCTGAGTCTAAGGCAACATCGCTTTCTATACCTGTGCCAACTAAAGGTGACTCTGGTTTTAAAAGAGGCACTGCTTGCCTCATCATATTTGATCCCATAAGAGCCCTGTTAGCATCATCATTCTCTAAGAATGGTATTAAAGAAGCAGCTACCGACACTAATTGTTTAGGGGAAACGTCTATATAATCTATATTTTCAGGTTTAGATAAAATAAAGTTTAAATTTTGCCTACTTGAGAGTAAATCCTCTGTGAATTTTCCATTCTTATCAACTTTTGAATTTGCCTGAGCTATAGTGAATTTTGTCTCCTCCATTGCTGATAAATATTCTATTTTTTCTTGAACAACTCCATTAACTACTTTTCTATAAGGTGACTCTATAAAACCATATTTATTAATTTTAGAATAAGTAGATAAACTGTTTATTAATCCAATGTTCGGTCCCTCGGGCGTTTCTATTGGACAAATTCTTCCATAGTGAGTTGGATGAACGTCTCTTACTTCAAAACCCGCTCTTTCTCTTGTAAGACCGCCCGGGCCTAATGCTGATACTCTTCTTTTATGAGTAATTTCTGACAACGGATTTGTTTGATCCATAAATTGAGATAATTGTGATGTTGCAAAAAAATCTTTTAAAGAAATTGTTAATGGTTTAGCATTAATTAAGTCTTGGGGCATCGCGGACTCAATATCAAGTGTTGTCATTTTCTCTTTTATTGCTCTTTCCATTCTGTAAACACCTATTCTTGCCTGATTTTCAACTAATTCGCCAACAGACCTAACTCTTCTATTTCCTAAGTGGTCAATGTCATCAACTTCATCTTTACCATCTCTTAAGTCTAGCATTTTTTTGACAATTGCTATTACATCGTCAGTTCTCAAGATTGTAATCTTATCTGAGCAGTCTAAATTTAATCTTGAGTTAAGTTTTACCCTACCAACATCTGAAAGATCATATCTATCTGAACTAAAAAAAAGATTGTTAAATATTTGTGTTGCGATTTCAATTGTTGGTGGTTCTCCAGGTCTTAAAACTTTATAAATTTCATTAATTGCATCATTTTTTGAGTTGTTTTTATCATTAAACAATGTTTGTAGAAGATAAGGACCTTTGTTAATAGTATTCGTATATGCTAGATCTAATGAAAATATTTTAGCCTCTACAAACTTTTCTATTATTGTATCATTAAGTTCTAAACCAATTTTGAATTCATCATCGCCAATTTTAATATCTTTAGTTAAATATTTTCCTAACAAATATTGATTAGAGACGTAAACTTCTTTAAGACCATCGGAAGCCAATTTCTTTGCTTTTAAAAAATTTATCTTCTCACCTTTTTTGATAATAATTTTTTTATTTTTGGCGTCAATTATTTCTTCTGTAAAATTTTTAGATTTGTAATTTTCAGGATTAAATTTTGTTTTCCATTTTTTCTCCTTCTCGTCATAGTTATAAATTTCTTTTTCGTAAAATTCTTTTGCTATATCACTTTTATTGAAACCTAAAGCTAGTAACAAAGTTGAGACAAGTATCTTTTTTTTACGATCAACTCTAAAATATAGTAAATCTTTTACATCAAATTCAAAGTCAAGCCATGAGCCTCTATTAGGTATAACTCTACAGTTAAATAATAATTTTCCACTGGCATGTGATTTACCTTTATCGTGATCAAAAAAAACTCCTGGACTTCTATGCATTTGATTAACTACAACCCTTTGCACTCCATTAGTAATAAAAGTTCCACTGTTAGTCATCATTGGAACTTCACCCATATAAACTTCTTGTTCTTTTGCTGATAGAATATCTTTAGTGTTACTTTCTTGATTTATTTCGTATACAACTAAGCGTAAATTGCATTTTAATGCTGACGAGTAAGTGAGACCTCTTTGTATGCATTCCTCTACATCAAATTTAGGTTTCTCCAATTTATAACTTATGTATTCCAGGGTTGCTTTATCGTTTAGATCTTCTATAGGAAAAATACTTTTAAAAACACGATCAAAACCCTTTATAAATTGAGGCGCTACATCATCCCTAAATTCTGTTAATTCT
>CACKRX010000029.1 GCA_902602575.1 uncultured Pelagibacteraceae bacterium
GAACTTTTTTAGCAACTCTAATTACTAGATCTTTCATTATTTTGATTTCAGCTTCAGTTGAAACAAGAGGAATCATAATTTCGGGCATTGTAGATTTGAGTTTCTTTTTTTTACACTCAACTAAAGCTTCAAAAATTGCTCTACATTGCATTTCGTAAATTTCCGGAAAAGAAATGCCTAATCTACATCCTCTATGTCCGAGCATCGGATTATGCTCATGTAATTCCTCTGTTCTTGATCTTATTTCATTTGCATTTAAACCTGTTACTGAACTTAGGTCTGCAATTTCTTTATCATTTTTTGGTAAAAATTCATGTAATGGTGGATCAAGCAATCTAACTGTTACTGGAAGACCACTCATTATTTCAAAAATTTGTATAAAGTCATTTTTTTGATGGGGTAATAATTTTGCCAAAGCCTTGTTTCTATCCTCTATAGTTTTTGATAAGATCATTTCTCTTACAGACAAAATTCTATCCTCATCAAAAAACATATGCTCAGTCCTACAAAGACCAATGCCCTCAGCTCCGAATTCTCTTGCTGTTTTTGTATCAAGAGGGGTTTCGGAATTTGTTCTTACTTTTAATTTTCTGTAACTATCGGCCCAGCTCATTAATTTTGAAAAATCACCAGAGATCTCTGGCTTTAAAGTTGGAACTTTATCTAAGATTACCCTACCTGTAGATCCGTCAATTGTAATTACATCTCCCTCCTTTACTTCTACGTTTGACGAAGTTTTAAACATTTTTTGCTCATAATTGATATCTATTTCACTTGAACCTGAAACACACGGTCTTCCCATGCCTCTAGCAACAACAGCAGCATGACTGGTCATTCCTCCACGAGCAGTCAAAATACCTTTTGCAGCATGCATTCCATTTATATCCTCTGGCGAAGTTTCTACTCGAACAAGTATAGTGTCTTGCATCATACCATTTAATCTTTCGGCTTCATCAGATGAAAAAACAACTTTTCCACTTGTTGCACCTGGAGACGCAGGCAAACCTTTCGCAATAGTTTTAACTTCTTTCGTTTCATCTAGAGTTGGGTGAAGAAGAGTATCTAAAGTATTAGGATCAACTCTTAACACTGCCTCTTTTTTTGTTATTAATTTTTCTTTAACCATGTCTACAGCTATCTTTACTGCAGATTTTGCTGTTCTTTTTCCAGATCTTGTTTGAAGCATCCAAAGTTTAGAATTTTCAACGGTAAATTCTACATCTTGCATATCCTTATAAAATTTTTCTAAAAGCTTTAGAATTTTTTTTAGTTGAACATAAACCTTTGGCATGGCCTCTTCCATTGATTTGCCATTTGAATTTGAATCTTTATTGGCTTTTTTTGTTATGTAATTTGGTGTTCTTGTGCCAGCTACAACATCCTCCCCTTGAGCATTAATAAGATACTCTCCATAAATTTCATTTTTTCCATTTGATGGGTTTCTTGTAAAAACAACGCCTGTTGCGCAATCGTTACCCATATTTCCAAAAACCATTGATTGAACGTTTACGGCCGTTCCCCATGCGGAAGGTATTTGATTTAACTTTCTGTAAACTTTTGCTCTGTTACTTTCCCATGATAAAAAAACTGCTGAAATTGCTCCAAACAATTGTTCATGAACATCTTGTGGGAATTGCTTTTTAGTTTTTTCTTTAACAACGTTTTTAAAGTCTTTGATAAGACCATCCCAATCATTTTCATCTAGATCAGTATCTAATAAAACACCTTTTGTTAACTTATAATTTTCAATTAATTCTTCAAAGTTATAGCTTTCAACTCCGAGCACCACATTAGAATACATTTGAATGAATCTTCTATAGCTATCTTTTGCAAACCTCATGTTAGATGTTTTTTTTGCAAGAGCTTTAACTGTTTCATCATTTAAACCTAAATTTAAAATTGTATCCATCATCCCAGGCATTGAAACTCTTGCGCCCGACCTTACTGAAACTAATAATGGATTTTCTAAATCACCAAATTTTTTTCCACATTCTTTTTCAATTTGTTTTAATTCCTGCTTAATAGATTTAATAAATTTTGAATTAAGTTTTTTATTATTTCTATAAAATATTTCACAGACCCCTGTTGATATTGTAAATCCAGGCGGTACAGGTAAACCAAGTTTTCCCATTTGAGCAAGATTTGCTCCTTTGCCCCCTAAGATAAACTTTGGGTTCTTAATCTTTTTTATTTTTTTAGATTTAAAATTAAAAACTAAGTTGCTCATTATGCACTTTCAATATTTGAAAAATTTAAATAATTATTGAACGTTTTACATAACAATTGCATAAGTTCCAAACGATTTTTTTTGATTGCTTCATCTTCATCATTAACTATTACATTGTCAAAAAAGTTAGAAACATCAGTTTTTGCATCAGCTAAAACTTCTAAAGTTTTTTTACAGTCCTCACGACTACCTAGGCTTGTAAAATATTTTCTTATTTCTTGTATTTTTTTGTATAGTTTTTTTTCAAAATCATTTTTGAATAATCCTGGGTCAGTCAAATTTTCTAACTCAATCCTATTTTTGGTCATCTCGTTTGATAGAATATTGGACGCTCTTTTGTAAGAAAAAATTACATCTTGACCAATATTTCTGTCGATCAATTTATTCAGAATAAAAGCCTTGTTATAAATTTTATATATCTGATCTGCGTTATAACTGCTTATCGAGCATTCTATAATGTCTGGTCTAATTTTTTTTTCTTTCATATAGAATTTAAGCCTTTCGGAAAGAAAATTAAATAGGTTTTGTTGGACGGTCTTAATATCAAAATTTAAATCTTGTTCAGTAAATAAAACACAAGAGTAATTTAATATATCTTTTAATTTAATCTCTAATTTATTTTCTATTATAAGTCTTATAAGACCAATTGCTGATCTTCTTAATGCGAAAGGATCCTTTGAGCTTGATGGTTTCAAATTAATTGTAAAAAAACCAACTAAGGTATCTATTTTGTCACTTAGAGCTAAAGCAACAGAGTAAGGTTTTTTTGGTGTCTTTGTTTCTGGTCCTATTGGTAAATAATGTTGACTGATAGCTAAACAAATTTCGCTATCGAAACCCTGAGCCTTTGCAAAATGACCACCCATTACTCCTTGAAGTTCAGGGAACTCTCCTACTAAGTCAGACATTAAATCTACTTTGCAAATAGAAGACGCCACTTCAACTTTTTCTTTACTAATTAAAAGTTCATCGGATATTAGTGCTCCAAGTTTTCTTAGTCTTTGAATCTTATCGAAATAAGTACCTAATCCTTCAAAATAATTTATCTTTTTTAGATCTGATATTCCTTTTACTAAATTTTTTGTTTTATTTTTATCCCAGAAAAATTGAGCATCATTTAAACGAGCTTCAACTACTCGCTCATTTCCTAATCTAATTAAACCTTTAGTGTCATTGTTGTCTGCAACTACAAAGAAAACATTCGTTAAATTATCTTTATTATCAAAGGTTGGAAAATACTTTTGATGAACCTCCATAGTTGTAACTAATATCTCTTTAGGAATCTTTAAAAATTTTTTGTCAAACTTACATTTAATTATATTAGGTTTTTCAACAATATTTGTTACTTCATTTAATAATTTTTTGTTCGGGGTTAACTTCAATCTGTCTAATTTTGTTTTTTTTAATAATTGATTTTCAATAAATTCCTCTCTTTTATTATGATCCAATATGATGCCTTTGCTCTTGAAAAATTCCTTGTAAGTTTTAAAATTTGAAAATTTACTTGTTTTCTCCTCAAAGTCTTTATCCAGATAGGTAAAATTGGATGAATTTAAGTGATGATAATTAAATTCTAAAACTTTATTATCAAAACAAGCAAGGATAGATTTTAATGGTCTACCCCAGTACAGATCATGATCACCCCATCTCATTGATTTTTTCCAAGAAATATCATCAAGAATTTTTGCTAAATTTTTTTGTAAAATGGATTTTGTTTCTATTGTTTGAGAAGGCTTTTTATAGAAATAAAACTCTCCTTTATCTGTTTTTCTTATAAAGGTTTCTTCTTTTGATATATTATTAGATTTTATAAAGCCATTTAGCGCTTGTTCAGGAGCATTGACACTTGGACCTCTTATTCTAGCCTCTGCTTTTATAATTTTTTGAGAAATGTTTTCGCAGTAAATAACCAGCCTGTTTGGTGTTGATAGAACAGAAACATTATCTTTAAATTTAATTTCTTCTTTTTTCAAAAAATCTACGAAATTCTTTTGGAGGTCATCTCTAGCTCTTTTCTGTAAAGTTGCAGGAATTTCCTCACTAAATAATTCTAAAAAAAATTCGGACATTTTATTTTTGGCTATCTACCCATACTTGACCAACACCTTTGGTTAAGTCTCTTATTCTAGAAATAAACTCTGCCCGTTGCGCTACACTAATCGCTCCTCTAGCATCTAAAATATTAAAAACATGACTAGCTTTTAAACACTGATCATAGGCAGGGAGTGAAAGTTTTTTTTCTAGTAAAGATTTTGTTTCTTGTTCCAACATATCAAAAAACTTAAACAAATTTTCAACATTCGCAAAATCAAAATTGTAAGATGAAAATTCTTTTTCAGCTTGTAAAAAAACATCTTTATAAAGAATACCTTCATCGTTCCATACCAAGTCAAATACATTTTTTTTCTTTTGGGTGAACATACATAATCTTTCTAATCCATAAGTAAGCTCCACAGAAATAGGTTTGCAATCTATCCCGGCCATTTTTTGAAAATAAGTAAATTGAGTAATTTCCATTCCATCACACCAAACTTCCCAACCTAGCCCGGCTGCACCCAGTGTTGGACTTTCCCAATCATCTTCAACAAATCTAATATCATGGTCATTATGTTTTATTCCAATGGCATTAAGACTGCTTAGATATAATCTTTTAATGTTTTTTGGTGACGGTTTTATAATCACTTGGAATTGATAGTAATGTTGCATTCTATTTGGATTTTCTCCATATCTTCCGTCAGTTGGTCTTCTCGAAGGTTGCACATAAGCAGATCTCCATGGTTTAGGACCAAGAGATCTTAAAGTAGTTGCAGGATGAAATGTACCCGCCCCAACTTCCATATCATATGGTTGTAAGATTACACAACCATGTTTTGCCCAAAATTTTTGCAGATTAAAAATTGTATCTTGGAAGGTTTGTATTTTTGAATTTTCTTTATTAGAGGCCATATCTTTGCCAGATAGATCTTTCTTCAATTACATTTGCTATCTTATCGATTTGATTCTCTGATGAAATTCTTTTTGCTAACCATCCCTTACTTTTTTCAAACTTTTTAATAATGACATCGTCACCAAACTTATCTTTTAAAATTTGATTTGCGTTTCCTATACCGTCAATTAAGCCTAGTTCTTTTGATTTAGAGCCGGACCAAAACTCTCCAGAAAATAATTCTATTCCTTTATCTTTTTTAAGTTTTGCACCCCTACTTGTCTCCACTACGTTTATAAAATCTTTGTGCAAATCAAGTTGAATATTTTTTAATCTATTAATATCTTCTTCTTTCGCATCAACAAAAGGATCTAGAGTACTTTTATTTTTTCCTGCAGTATAAACTCTTCTTTCTACACCTGCCTTTTTAATAAAATCCTTAAAACCGAAAGAAGCATAAATAACGCCAATTGAACCAACGATTGAACTTGAGTTAGCATAAATCTCGTCTCCAGCACATGCAATTAAGTAACCACCTGAAGCAGCAACATCTTCCGCAAAAACAATTACCTTTTTTTTATTTTTTTTGGCCTGGGCTCTGATGAAATCGTATATCAAGTGTGATTGGACTGGTGAACCGCCTGGAGAGTTAATCGATATTGCAACGGCTAGAGATTTTTTTATTGAAAATGCTTTTTTTATTAATTCTTCTTGTCCAGCAAAATCAATTCCTTGTTTAAATCTTCCTGCATTTCCAATGACACCGGTTAGTCTTATATGAGGAATGATTTTTTTTTTTTTGAAAAAAGATAACATGGAGTATGCTTACAGAATTTTTAGATTAATATAAAGTCTACTTATAGTTGAAGTTTTAGGTGCGTCAATTGATAAGTATAAAATATCTACTATTATAATAGTTTCTTTTTAATGGGCTCAGTAATTCAATTAAAAAATAAAGTTAATAACGCATATCTCGACTTAAAAAATTCAGTCGATGATAAGATTGTTTTGGTTGAGGAAAAGATAAAAAATAGACTTATAAGTGATGTGTCTTTAGTAGAGAAGATGACTAACTACAATTTAGACACAGGTGGAAAAAAATTGAGAGCTATGTTGACTTTAAGTAGTTCAAAACTTTGTGGGTATTTAAAAGGAGGTCGAGATATAAATTTAGCTGCATGTGTAGAGTTAATTCATGCTGCAACATTGATGCACGATGATGTTTTAGATAATGGAGAGATCAGAAGAGGAAAAAAAACAATAAATTCCATTTGGGGAAATCACGCATCAATCTTAGTTGGTGATTATCTTTTAAGTAGATGTTTTGAAATGATGGTTGAAGATGGAAATTTGGAGGTATTAAAATTATTATCAATGACATCTGCAAAAATAGCCCAGGGTGAAGTTTTACAACTGCAACATAAATCAGAAATAGATACTGTCGAAGAAACATATTTGGAGATTATTACCTCCAAAACTGCAGCACTTTTTTCAGCTGCATGCAAGGTAGGAGCGATCTTGGGTAA
This sequence comes from uncultured Pelagibacteraceae bacterium, assembly GCA_902602575.1. GTDB lineage: Bacteria > Pseudomonadota > Alphaproteobacteria > Pelagibacterales > Pelagibacteraceae > Pelagibacter. The sequence goes on from CACKRX010000029.1 coordinate 6,680, forward strand.
TAAAGATGAAAAGGTAAAAGAAGCATTATCTTCTTATGGAAAAAATCTTGGAGTAACTTTTCAAATGGCTGATGATACATTGGATTACAATTCTGATCTGAAAAAATTTGGAAAAACAATTGGAAAAGATTTTTATGAGGGTAAAATCACTTTACCTATAATAATTTTAAACCAGCAATGTAAAAATCGTGAAAGAGATATGCTTAAAGAATTCTTTTCCAAGAAAGAAAGATCTGAAAATGATTTAAATTACACATTAGATATAATTAAAAAATATAACGTTATTAAACAATGTTACAAAAAAGCTGATCATTTTATTTCTTTAGCATCTAGCTCTTTAAATGTCTTTGAAAGTTCCGAACAAAAAAATATTCTAAAAAATTTGACATCCTTTAGTATTGAAAGATCTTTTTAAGGATTCAGTAAAAATCTTTTCCAGCCTTTTCCATTATTCTTAACGTATTTCAATCTCTCGTGAATTCTATTATCTCCATCACGCCAAAACTCAATTTCTTCTGGTACTAATCTCCATCCGGACCAATTAGGTGGTCTTGGAACTTTGTTCTCGTCATGAAACTTTTTTTTAAATCTTTCAATAGAATCATCAAGAGATTTTCTGCTTTCTAAAACTTGACTTTGATTTGAGGCCCAAGCCCCTATTCTGCTCCCATATGCTCTTGAGTTGTAATAATCATCAGCTTCTTTTTTGGAAACTTCAACAACATTACCGTAAATCCTTATTTGTCTTAAAAGACTTTTCCAATGAAAA
>CACKRX010000030.1 GCA_902602575.1 uncultured Pelagibacteraceae bacterium
GTTTTCTAGTATAGAGCAAAGTTGAAAAATTGTTTTTTTTGGTAATATTATTGGTTCAAAGTTGATGGGTTTCTCAAGTCTCATTTTCGATATCGACATTCTATGAGAGTCTGTTGAAACAGCAGTCAAAAAGTTTTTATCATCTCCACTAGTGAAATGTAAAAAAATACCGCTTAAATAATGACGAGTTTCATCATTTGAAATTGAAAACTTGCATTTATTTAGCAGCTTTAAGAAACTTTGTGAGTCTAAACTAATTTCTTCAGCCTCAAAACCCTCTTCCATTAATGGAAATTCTTGGGGATCTATGCAATTTAACTTAAATTTAGATTTTTCAGACTCTAGTTGCATCTTATTTTCTGACAAACTCTCGACATTAATTTTTTTTCCTGAACTAAATTTTCTAACTATATCGTACATTATGAGAGAATTTGTAGTTGTTTTTCCTTCCTTTTCAATTTCAACACTTTGAATTCGATGAACAAAAATCATATCTAGATCTGTTGCGGTAATAATTAATTCTTTTCCACTCGCCTCTAAAAGAACGTTAGATAAAATTGGCAATGTACTTCTTCTCTCAATTACATTTTGACAAAAACTTAACGACTCTTGGAGATCTTTCTGATTTACACTAAACTTCATTTTCTGATTTATACATTATCTGATTTTTAAGATAATTTATTCCACTATTGATTTCGCTATTTTCTATCTTTAACTTCTCAATCGTTTTTACTGAATGAATTATAGTTGTATGATCTCTATTTGAAAATTCTCTACCTATCTCTGGTAAAGATTTTGAAGTAAGTATTTTCGATAAGTAAATAGCCACTTGTCTAGGTCTTACTAAATACCTTGATCTTCTTGAAGAAAGCATTTCGTTTTTACTTATTTTAAAATACTTGCAAACTAAAGTTTGAATATTATCTATAGAGACTTTAGCCTCGTTTATATTAAGAAGGTCTTTAAGTATTATTTTGGTTTCTGAAATATTTGGAACTCTGTCATAAATCCTTGCGAATGAGGCGAGTCTATTTAGGGCACCAACTAATTCTCTTATGCTGCTTCTTATTTCATAGCTGATAAATTTTAGTATTTCCTCTGATATATTGATTCTTTCATTATAGTATAAATTAAGTTCGTTAGTTTTCTCTTTTAAAATTTTATATCTCAATTCATATTCAGGATTTTGAATATCGACCACTAATCCTCCTGAAAATCTAGATTTAATCCTCTCTTGTATTCTTTTTAACTTATTTGGTGGTCTATCTGCTGAAACAACTATTTGTGACCCTTTTTCAAGCAACGCATTAAAGGTGTGAAAAAATTCTTCCTGCATTGCCTCTTTTCCATCCATAAATTGAATATCGTCTATTATTAATACATTAGTATTTCTAAAATTATCTTTAAATCTAACCATTTCGTTACTTTTTATTGATTTAACAAATTGGTACATAAATCTTTCTGCTGAAATAAATGTAACCTTGTTTTCAGATTTAAATTTTAAACCAATGGCATTTAATAAATGAGTTTTTCCCATTCCCACTCCTCCATACAAATACAAGGGATTGTAATGTGATATATTTTCTGAGACTTTTTTTGACGCTTCAAAAGCTAGTTTATTACTTGTTCCGGTAATGAAGTTATCAAATGATTTATTTTGATCAATTCTGTTATACTGTAGAAAACTGTCTTTGATGAAGGAAATATTATCGTCTTTTTGAATGATGTTATTAACTGCTTTATCTTTTTTCTGCTCTTTATCCTCAATTCTAAATTCTATTCTAGAAATTTCTTTAATTTGTTTTTTAACAATTTTTAAAATTTCATCTAAATATCTTGATACAATCCAGTCTCTTAGAAATCTTGTTGATACTGAAACAACTAGGTAATTGCTTTGTTGTTCTTCAAAATATATTTTTTTAAGCCAGCTCTCATAAATTTCTGAACCAAATTTTGATTTCATTTCTTTTTGAATTTCTGTCCATATTAGGTTTACATCTTTTTTTTCATTAAAATTTTTGTTTAAATTTTTCATTGGATTGTGATCTAGCTAATCTCTTAAAAAGTTTTATTCAATAAAATATTTCTTTGAGCAAAAGAAATTTGAAATCCTTAATTGAATGAAATTTGAAATTGTATAAATTAAAAATTGAAAAGTGATTAGCTTAAAAATTGAATTCAATTTAAAATACTAAAGTAAATAAAAATTTACTTTCTTTGTTTTGAAAAATTCCAACATGTTGTGTTCAGGCTTTAAAACTTGATTATATTTTGTGGCAAGACTTTTTTCTGTGTGCGTTAAAATAATTTTAACCGCAGGTTGTTTAAAGGGAGTTTATTTTTCTCGTAATCTTAGAAACGTTTCGAGTTGCGTTTCCTTTTTTGATTACGCCGGTCTTAGCAATTTTCATTAATTCCGAGTTCAATTTGGGTAAGTAGGAAAGAGCTTCTTTCTTTTTCTTGCTATCAATCAATTTTTTCATTTTTTTAAGAGCGATTTTATAGCGGCTCTTACGGGTCTTATTAACCTCTGTTTGCCTCTTAATTCTTCTAATTCTTTTGATTGCTGATTTTGTATTTGCCATTTTGGCGATGGTATATCCTCTCTAAGTTGGACGGTCAATAGGTAATTTTACTTTTGACAAACTGAGCATATAAAAGTGGATCTGTTTGAAATTATTTTTCTACTAATTTGTCCAGAGCAATTATTTCTACTACATCTCTTTTTTGTACGATCGTATACTTTAAACTCAGACTGGAAATTACCACTTTTGCCTGTGATGCCTTTAAAATCCCTTATTGAAGAACCTCCAAAATCTATAGCTTTTTTTAGGATTATTTTCGAATACTTAACTATTCTTTTGTTTTCTTCTAAATTGATCAGATAAGATTTTTTAAACGGATTAATCTTTGCCTGAAATAATATTTCATTCACGTAAATATTACCTAGTCCAGAGACTAATTTTTGATCTAATAATAAGTTCTTAATATTTTTCGTTCTATTCTTCAAAATTTTACTAAGGTAAGTTTTGTTAAATTCTTTACTTATCGCCTCAGGGCCTATTCTAGTAAAAAACTTTAAATAATCACTTTTATTTTTTAAAATCTTAAAAAATCCAAATCTTCTAGGATCATTGTAAATTAGTTTAAAATTTTTAAATCTAAAAATTATATGATTATGTTTTTTTGGTAGACTTTGAGATCCATAAAAACTTAAATTAGTGGTCTTTTTTTTTAAACCCATAAAATGAAGTGTGCCTGACATGCCTAAATGGATCACACAGTAAAGATTATTATTAAATACCAAAATAAGATATTTTGATTTTCTTTGAATCTTTTCTATGACTGCATTTTTGAATATTTGTTCAAAATCCTTTGGTACTTTAAGTCTCAGGTTTCGGTTATTGACTTGAATATTTATTATTTTTCGGTTCTTTACTTGTCTATTTAGGGACTGTCTTACTATTTCTACTTCTGGTAATTCTGGCATTAAATATTATATTACACTTTTATAACATTTAAATATGCAACAAAATCTGCAAAAAAAAAGAGGTCTTGTAAAAAAAGTTTTTGATAACGTCTACAATAAGTACGATCTCATGAATGATTTTATGTCTTTGGGTGTCCACAGACAGTGGAAAAGAGAACTCATCAGGCAAATGAATCCCTATCCAGAGAGTACTTTAATTGATGTTGCATGTGGTACTGGAGATATTGCTAAATTATTTGCTGATAATACATCCAATAAATCAAAAATATTATGCGTCGATTTTAATAAAAAAATGTTGGATGAAGGAAAAAAAAGGTTATCAAATTACAAAAATATTAACTGGAAGGTTTCAAGAGCTGAAAAAATTGATGCACCAAATGAAACCTTTGATTATTATACAATTAGCTTTGGTTTAAGAAACACAAAGAATTTAAACTCAACTATCTCGGAAGCTTATAGGGTTTTGAAAAAAGGAGGTAGATTTTTCTGCCTTGAGTTTTCAAAAATTCAAAACCAAAATTTAGATTTCATTTATAAACAGTATTCAAAACTAATACCATTAATAGGAAAATTAGTAGTTGGAAAAAGTGCACCTTATGAATACTTAGTTCAAAGTATTGATGAATTTGTTAATCAAGAAGAATTACTCGATTTAATCAAAAGTAAAAATTTTTACAATGCCAGTTATAAAAACTTATCTGGCGGTATTGTATCTTTACATACAGGTTGGAAAATATGATTTTTAATAAATTCTTTATACTTTTTAAGATTGGAAGAAAAATTGGTAAATCTAATATAATAAACATAGTTTCGGAAACTCACAAAATACCAGTATTCATTAAATTATTTTTTAATTTGTTAGCTTTTTCATTTTCAACTTCAAATGAAACGAAAAGTAAAGGTAAAGAAAACTTGAGTGAATCAATTCAAGAGATGGGAACTACTTTTATAAAACTTGGTCAATTCTTGGCCACACGCCCAGATATAATCGGTGAAAAATTGTCTAAAGAACTTGAGTCTCTTCAAGATAAACTACCTCCTTTTTCAAAAAAAGAGGCAGAAAAAATTATAATAGAAAATTTAGGTCAGTCTAATTTTGATGATATAATTGACTTATCAGAACCTATTGCAGCTGCTTCGATAGCTCAGGTTCACAAAGCCAAAATTAAAGAAGATAATATTATCAAAAATGTTGCTATAAAAGTTTTAAGACCAAACATTAAGAAAATTTTTAATGATGAGATAGATGCTATTATGTTATTGGCATATATAGTTGAAAGTCTAATAACTAAAACTAAAAGACTAAAACTCATTGAAGTTGTTTTTCTTTTCAAAGAGATAACAAATCACGAGATGGACCTAAGATTTGAAGCTGCAGCTGCAAATGAGTATGCTGAAAATACCAAAAATGATTTAGGATTTTTTGTCCCTAAAATATATTGGAATTTTACAAGCGAAAGTGTTCTTACCTTAGATTGGGTGGATGGGGTATCGATAAGAGAAAAGGACTTACTCAAAGAAAAAAATATTGAGACCTCTAAAATAGCTACAAATTTAATTCAACATTTTTTAAGACATGCAGTCCGTGATGGATTTTTTCATGCTGACATGCATCAAGGAAATATTTTTATTAATGAGTCTTCCCAAATAGTTCCAATAGATTTTGGTATAATGGGAAGAATAGATAAATTGAGTAGAAGATACTTAGCAGAAATTCTATACGGATTTGTACGTAGAGATTACAAAAAAGTAGCTGAGGTACATTTGTTAGCTGGATTAGTACCAAAAGGCACATCTGTAGAGGAATTAGCTCAAGCCTTGAGATCTATTGGAGAGCCAATATTTGGCCAGAGTGTTAAAGATATATCGGGTGGAAAATTATTAAAACAATTATTTGATATTACAGAAAAATTTAATATGCAAACTCAACCACAATTACTACTTTTACAAAAAACAATGGTTGTAGTAGAGGGTGTTGCAAGGAATTTAGATCCAAATAATAATATATGGGAGACCTCAAGACCTGTCTTAGAGAACTGGCTAAAAGAGACTAAAGATCCTGTAAAGAATATGATGGATACATTAAAGGACTCTTCTGAAGTAATTAAAAGAATTCCTGAGTTACCTAAGATAATGGATAATGCAAATCAGGCTTTAGCATTTTTGGCAAGTGGTCAGATACCCCAAAATACAAATTCTTTTTCTTCTTTTAATGATAAAAAAAATGAGATGAAATCAATTAGAAATCAAAGTATTATTGGTTTATTAGTGCTTGTCTTTTTAGGTGTCATAGTATTTTAATTCAGTATGAAATTTTTAGAAAATAAAAAAATATTGATTATAATAACAGGTGGAATTGCCGCTTATAAAACATTAGATCTAATTAGAAAATTATCAAAGCTAAATTGTGAAATTAGAACAATTTTAACTAAAAGCGGTAAAGAATTTGTAACCCCTTTATCAATTACCTCATTATCAAAGAATAAAGTTTATACGGATTTATTTTCAGTGGAAAATGAAAGTGAAATGGATCATATCTCTCTTTCAAGATGGTCTGATCTAATACTTGTTGCTCCAGCTTCTTCAAATTTTCTTACAAAAATTTCAAATGGTTTTTCAAATGATTTGGCAAGCACTGTAATTAAAGCATCAGACAAAAAGGTTTTTTTGTGCCCTGCAATGAACGTTAGAATGTGGGAACACGCATCAAATAAACAGAGCATAAA
>CACKRX010000031.1 GCA_902602575.1 uncultured Pelagibacteraceae bacterium
AATGCCTGATTAACGTGATGCACAAGGTTTAAATTAGCTGGATCATAAAAATTATTATTTTTAAGTATTTTAATACTATTCAATAATTTTTCTATAGAGTCTATTCCTTCATTAGTTAAAGTGATATTCTTATCTTTTTCATCCAATTCGTAGTCACTTGGTTTTAATTTTGTTACAAGTTTATTGATAGCTTTATATTGATTGCTCGTTTCATCCGACTGTCCAGAAATAACTAATGGCGTTCTAGCCTCATCTATTAGACAAGAATCGATTTCATCTACAATAGCAAAACTATGTTCTCTTTGAACTAATTTGTTCGACGAATATTTCATATTATCTTTTAAATAATCAAAACCAAGTTCACTATTAGTTGCGTAAGTAATGTCCTTCGAATAGTTTTCTCTTCTCTCATCATCAGATTGATCGTTGTTGATGTAACCAGCGCTTAGACCAAGAAAGTTATAAATTTTTGACATATTTTCACAATCTCTCTTTGCCAAATAATCGTTTACTGTAACAACATGAACACCCTTTTCAGAGAGAGCATTTAAATAAGCTGCTAATGCAATTGTGATTGTTTTTCCTTCTCCGGTTCTCATTTCTGCTACTTTGCCCTGATGTAATGCAATACCTCCTAACAATTGAACATCAAAGTGTCTTTCATTTCTTGATCTATGAGAAGCTTCTCTTACATACGCAAATGCTTCTGGCAAAAATTCATCGAGTTTTTTTCCACTTTTAATTTGATTTTTAAGTTCATTAGTTTTATTTGGAAAGTCACTATCTTTTATCTTAGCCACATCATTTTCGAGCAAATTAATTTTTTCTAGAATTTTTCTAAACTTAGCAAGCTCTATATCGTTGCTACTCTTAAATATTTTACTAATAAAGCTTAATGGATTTAACATTTTTTTTTGATATATAATTAATTATTAATTGATTATATAGTTATAAATTAATTTTTTTAAATAGAATGCCTCTAAATTTAAGCAATTTTTTGTTATCTAAAAAGGAAAAGTCAAAAATGGCTGACTTCCAGGACTTAGACCATATTGATGGTGTCTCAGTATCTACGACTTCAGCTAATTTATATAATAATGATAGAGATGATTTGGTCCTTTTTTATTTCAGACATGGTGCTGAACACGCGTCAGTTTACACTCAGTCCCAGGTAGTTTCTGAAAACATTAAATGGAATAAGAAAATAAAAACAAAAAAGGTTCGCGCTCTTTTAGTAAATACAAGAAATGCTAACGCGCTTACAGGAAAAAAAGGATATGAAGCTCTTGAAGAAATCTCTGAAGAAATATCAATAAATTTAACAAAGAAACAAAAAGAGGATGAAGATCATCCAAAAAAAGTTAAAACAAGTGAAGTATTGTTTGGTTGCACTGGCACAATAGGGGAGGTTTTTCCAAAGGATAAGATTAAGTCATCTATTAAAAATTTGGTAGAGAAGATTAAGTACACTCAAAACAAATATTTATGGATAAAAGCAGCTATGGGTATTTTAACAACTGATTTAAAACCAAAACTTGCTATGGAAGAATGTAACATTGGAAATACAAAAGTAAAAATTTATGGTCTTGCGAAAGGATCTGGAATGATTTTTCCTAATATGGGAACAACTTTAGCATATATTTTTACAGATGCAGATCTTTCTTCAAATATATTAAAAAAAGTTTTAAAAAAAAATATTCAAAACACTTTTAATGCAATAAGTTGTGACGGTGATACCAGTACAAATGATATGGTAACAATTTTTTCAACAGGAAAGGCAAAAAATAAATCTGTTAATAACATAAACGATATTAAACTTAAAGATTTCGATTTAGCTCTAAATAATGTTTTATTAAACTTAGCAAAAAGAGTTGTAAGTGATGGCGAAGGTGCTTCGAAGTTTATAAAGATTAATTCCTTGAAGTGTTCTAGTGAAAGTGATGCGAAAAAAATATCATTTTCGATTGCTAACTCGCCATTAGTAAAAACAGCTATTACAGGAGAAGATCCAAATTGGGGAAGAATATTAATGGCAGCTGGAAAAGCCGATGTGGAGTTTGAAATAGATCGAGTAAATTTATTTATTGGAGAACATAAAATTTTGGATAAAGGACAGCTAAATAAAAATTATATTGAAAAAGATGTTGCAGATTATATGAAGCAACCCAATTTAGAAATCACAATTGAGATTAATAACGGCAACAAAAATTTTACTTGTTATACGATGGACTTCACTCAAAAGTACATATCTATTAATTCAGATTATAGAAGTTAAAAGTTGAAAAAAAATTACATATTATTATTTTCACTGTATGATTAAATACAAACTAATTTGTAAAGATTGTAAAAACATTTTCGACAGTTGGTTTTCTAATTCAAAAGAGTATGAAAAATTAAAAAAGAAAAAATATTTGAATTGTCATATTTGTGATTCTCGAAAAATAGAAAAAACATTGATGGCACCAAATGTATTAAACAGACTGGAACTGAAGAATAAAGATATAAATAAAATTAAGGAGATTAAGTCAAAGCTCAGAGAATTTAAAAAGTTCATTAAAGACAATTTTAAATATGTTGGAGATAACTTTGCCCATGAGGCAAGATCTATACATTATGACTCGAAAAAGAAAAAAAAAGCAATTTATGGAAAAGCTTCACGAGAGGAAATAGAAGATCTCAAACAGGAAGGTATTAATACTGAGGAGTTTCCTTGGATAGAGGATAAAGAAAATTAGGTTTTAGAAAATTGCGCAAGATAATTTACAGAGCTATCTTCAGATACAATCCATTCATTTTTTAGAATATCAAACTTTACACCAATTAAGTTATTCAAATTTAATGAATTTTTTTTACAAATATTAATTAAATCCACAGGTTTTAAAAATTTGTTCCAATCATGGGTACCTATTGGTAACCATTTTAAGATATATTCAGCACCTATTATTGCAAATACATAAGACTTTAATGTTTTATTTAAAGTTGCAATAAACATTAAACCGTTTTTCTTCAAAAGTTCTGAGCTTTTAAATAAAAAAAAATCAACATTATCAACGTGTTCAACTATCTCCATATTTAATACTACATCAAATTTTTCTTTTGCAAAAAATTTATCTGGAGATGAACAGTAATAATCAATATCTAATTTACTTTTTTTCAAATGCATTTTAGCAACTTTGATGTTTCTGTCCGAGGCATCTATACCTGTAACCGTTGCGCCTAATCTTGAAAGAGGTTCACTTAAAAGACCTCCACCACATCCAATATCTAATATCCTAATATCTTTTAAAGGTAATTTTTCTGATTTATTTCCAAATTTTTTAGTAATTGTATCTTTAATATATCTTAGTCTGACCGGATTAAAATTATGCAATGGTTTAAACTTACCCTCGGGATCCCACCATTCATCAGCTAACTTTGAAAATTTATCAATTTCCTTTTTATTAATAGTATCTTTTTTCATTGGTTGTTGACTTTACAATTTAGATGTATTTTATCTAAATATAAAAATTATAATATAAAATATCAATGAAAATAATTGTTTTAAAATTTGGCGGAACATCAGTTGGTACGTTAGATAGAATTGTAAAAATATCTAAAATAATAATCTCTTATATAAAAAAAAAATACAAAGTTATTGTTGTAACTTCTGCAATGAGTGGCGTTACAAATGAACTAATAAAAAAAGCTGGAAAAATTTCTAAGAATTTTCCAAACTCTGAGAGAGATGTGCTGTTATCAACTGGTGAACAAATGGCTAGTGCTTTAATAGCTGGAAAGTTATGTGACTTAGGTTTTAATTCTAGATCTTGGATGTCATGGCAGATCCCTATTATAACAAGAGGTAATTATAGTTCTGCAAGAATTGTAAAGATTGGAACAGAGCAGTTAAAAAAATATTTAAAAAAAGGTGGAACCCCAATAATAACTGGTTTTCAGGGTTTAAATAAAGAAAGCAGACTTACAACTTTAGAAAGAGGTGGCAGTGATGCAAGTGCAATTATGCTCGCTAAGTTTTTTAAAGCCAAAAGATGTATAATTTATACTGATGTTGATGGTGTGTATACGACTGATCCTAATTTAACGAAAAAAGCAAAAAAAATAAAAGCATTATCTTATGAAGAGATGCTCGAAATGTCCTCGCTTGGCGCTAAAGTAATGCAGCCAGCTTCAATTCAGGATGCAAAATTAAATAAAGTAAAAATTGATGTTAAATCATCATTTACAAATAAAACAGGCACACAAATAATTGGTAGAAAAAAGATTAAAGATACAAATGTAATTAGAGGTATATCCTTTACCAAAAATGATGCGAAAGTAAGTCTTCTTGGTGTAAAGGATAAACCAGGTGTAGCTGCGGCAATATTTGAGCCACTATATAAAAATTCTATTAATGTTGATATGGTTGTTCAAAATATTTCTTCAGATGGCAAAGAAACTGATTTAACTTTTACCATTAAATCTGATGATCTTTTAAAAACTAAAAGACTTATTTCTAAAAATAGAAAAATTAAATTTAAGAAGCTGATTGTAGATAAAAACGTTGCAAAAGTTTCTATTGTTGGCGTTGGAATGATCACAACACCAGGGGTAACTTATCGAATGTTCCAGGCATTAGCAAATAAAAAAATAAATATTCTTGTTATTTCTACTTCCGAAATAAAAATATCTGTTTTAATTCAAAGCAAAAATTTAAAAAAATCAGTTGAATTATTACATAAAGAATTTAATTTAAATAGATGAGTTATAAAGAATTTAGAGATATAAAAAGAAAAAAAACAAAAGAGATAAACGTTGGCGATGTAAAAATTGGTGGGGATAACCCTATCTCAGTTCAGTCAATGACAAATACTTTAACTACTAATGTTAAAGAAACCATTAAACAAATTAATGATTGTGCTGAAGAAGGCGCTGAACTTGTAAGAGTTTCATGTCCCGATGAGGAGTCAACAAATTCTTTAAAAGAGATAGTAAAAAACAGCAAAGTTCCAATTATTGCAGATATTCATTTTCACTTCAAAAGAGCTATAGAGGCAGCTAAAAGTGGGGCAAAATGTTTGAGGATAAATCCAGGTAATATTGGTCAAAAAGAAAAAATTAAACAAGTGATAGCAGCAGCTAAAGATTATGATTGCGCATTAAGGATTGGTGTTAATGCTGGTTCTTTAGAAAAAGATATTTTAGAAAAAATATAAAGGACCCTGTCCAGACGCTTTAGTAGAAAGTGCGATGAGGAATATCCAGCTTATAGAGGATGAAGATTTTTATAACTTTAAAGTTAGTGTAAAATCATCGGATGTATTTTTATCAGTAGCGTCGTACAGACTTCTTTCATCTAAGACAGATTATCCTTTGCACTTAGGTGTTACAGAGTCAGGCAGCTTTGTGCCAGGAAGTGTAAAAACCTCAATAGGTCTAGGCTCGCTTTTGATGGAGGGAATTGGTGACACAATCAGGGTTTCTTTATCAGATGATCCTATTAAAGAAATTAAAATTGGAAATGAAATTTTAAAATCTCTAAACTTAAGAAATAGAGGTGTAAAAATCATTTCATGCCCCTCATGTGCTCGCCAAGGTTTTGAAGTAATTGATGTAGTAAAAAAACTGGAGGAAAAGTTATCTCATATTAAAACACCTTTAACTTTATCAATAATTGGATGCGTTGTTAATGGTCCAGGAGAAGCAGCTTCAACTGATATTGGTATTACAGGAGGGGGCAAGGACAGCAATATGTTATATTTAAATGGCGTTCAAAAAGAAAAACTAAAAAATGACGAGATAATTTCCAAAGTTGTAGCATTGGTAGAGAAAAAAGAAAAAGATATCAAAAATAAAATTTAATGATACCAGTTGATAAGGTAAGGGAGATAATAAAAAAACATGAGATTCTTGAAAAGGAATTATCCTCTGGAGCAATTGAGAAAAAATTATTTGCATCTAAATCAAAAGAATATTCAGAATTAAACGCAGTAATTAGTCACGCTAAGGACTATCTAACATTTGATAAAACTAGAGATGATCTTAAAAAAATTATTGGTGATGAAAACAACGATAAAGAAATGATAGAATTAGCCAAAATTGAGCTTGATG
>CACKRX010000032.1 GCA_902602575.1 uncultured Pelagibacteraceae bacterium
TCATCTGATAAGCCAGTAACTGCTCTTAAGTATAGTCCTAAACTAGTATTAACATCGTTATATGAATGATACGTATCAAATTGATAACCATTTAAAAGTGTATTACTTTCTGATATTAACGGAACGGTTTGTAAAAATTTAGATTGGAATCCATCAGTTGTTTGAAACTTTTGATTTCTTTTGTCTAGATCAAGAACATAACCAACTTCAGTAGTAAAATAAGATCCTTGTTGCTTCTTTAAATTCGCACTTGCTGACGAATTTGTAGTCAATTCTTCATAAGTTGTTCTGAAAGTAGGTCTAAAGAATAAATCGTCATATTGTTCAAATCCTGTTCCAAAACTAAAACCAGCATTCGTTGATTTGTAGCCAGAGTCTGCCAATTTGTCAGTATCAGTCAAGAAAATGTCTGTACTTAATGCTTTATCCGAGTAGTTAAAATTTGGATTTGTAACAGTAAAGTTTCCCCTTATACGTTCCTCGCTTACTCTTAAACCAGTTGATAATTTTACTCCTTTTCCAAGAAAATTATTTTCTGAAACTGAAAATTGTGCTGTTCCGCCATCAGATCCGACACCAGCACCAACAAGAATTTCACCCGTAGCCTTTTCTTCAACAATTATATTCAAATTTTTCAAACCTTGATCTGGTGTATCAATTACCTCACTTTTAACTTTTTGGAATATATTTCTGGCCCTGATATTATTTAAAGATTTTGCATGAAGTAATTTATTAAAAGGGTCGCCTTCATCCACTTCCAGCAAATCTCTAATAACCCTTTCCTCAGTAATATTATTTCCTAAAACGTTTATCTTTTTAACATAAAATTTTTCACTTTCTTTTACTACAAAAGATATGTCTAACTCATTATCTCCAATTATTTCTGCTTCAATACTTGCATCGATGAAATCGTATAATCTTGAAACTGAAATTTGATCTATTTGCTTAACTACCTTATTAAGTTTATTTAATGAATATCTCTTTTCTTTTAAATCTTTTAAAACATTCTTTACTTCGCTAAAATCCTTCTCATCGAAATCATCTGGTAAAATAAGTTCTGTATTTCTAATTGTATAAATATTTCCAGAATTTATATTGTAGACTAGATTAAAATGATTGTCGTTAAAGATTGCAGATGAATTTTTAATCTCAACATTATAAAAACCTTTGTTTAAGTAAAATTTTTCTAACAATCTTAAATCAAGGTCAATTTGTTCAGGATTTAAATACTTTTTATTTGAAATAAATTTCCAAAATTTACTCTCTTCACTAACTATGACATTCTTTAATTTTTTATCTTTATAAAATTTTTCACCTGTGAAAATTATATTTTTAATTAAGGCTTTTTCACCTAAATCTATATTGTAAATTAAATCTACTGTTTCATTATTATTGTCTTTAATTGAAACATCAACTTTATTAAAATAATAACCCGAACTATTTAAGGCGTTTTTAATTTTTTTAATATCTTGTTTGGCTAAAAAATTTACATAAGGACTTTTTTCTTTAATATTTAAATTTTTTAAAATTGATTTTTTTGTTTTTTCAGCTTTGATTCCATTCAATAAAATCTTTTGTACAATTTTTCTTTCTTGAACAGTAACAACTAAAGTATCACCTTGTAAGTTAAATTTTATGTCTGAAAAGAAATTGGTACTATATAAATCTAATAAAATATTATTTAATTGTTCTTGGGAATAGTCACTTCCTAATTTAATTCCACCAAAAGTAATAATAGTTTCCTTTGTAATACGATTGTTATTCTTTACTTGAACATTGTTTATTATATCTGCGTAAGTATATGTAAATACGAGCTTAAAAGTTAATAAAATTATAAAAAAGTATTTCATTTTTTTTTGGATATTACACTTAAAGTTCTTGTTTTCAATCTTACAAACTCATTTAATTTTTCAATTTGAGCTAAATTTTTTGGCTTTTGATGCTTAAATTTTGAAAAAAAAGGAGAATTTATTAAATACCAAAGATTTGATGATATATCTAAAAATTTTATTTTATTCTCCAAAAAAAGATTCACAAGTTCGTCATTTACTGACACTAATACAGTATCAAACAAAGATTCTTTTTTTGTAATTTTATTTAAAATTTTGATTACTGGAAATTTTTTAATTCTTACTTTTTGTAAATTTAATGAATTGAGAATATTAATATTTATCCTTTTTGACTTTATTAAATTTTGATTATTATCATCCATGTAAATTGAATTTGAAATCGGTATTTTCATATCTGTATCATGAGCAATTATTTTTATTAATCCATTTTTCAATTTAACAATTGCATGTATATAAGATTTGGGATGAATTAAAATTTCAAATTTGTTTAGCCCTATATCAAATATTTTTTTTGCCTCTATAATTTCAAAAATCTTATTCATCATGGTTGCAGAATCAATTGAGATTTTTTTTCCCATTGACCAATTTGGGTGACTTATTGCATCTCTAAGAGAGACATTTTTCTTTATTTTCTTATTTAGAAATGGTCCTCCAGACGCAGTAAGAATTACTTTTTCAATATCTGATTTTTGATAATTTTTAATTACTGACCAAATAGAAAAGTGTTCTGAGTCGACTGGTATAAATTCTGTTTTATGTTTTTTTATTTCCTTTTGTATTAAGCCCCATCCACATATTAAGGATTCTTTATTTGCAATAGCAATTCGTTTTGTTTTTTTAATAATATTTATTGTTGGTCTTAGACCTTCAATTCCTGATATTGCTGACATTGTATAATCAGCTTTTACTATAAGTCTTTTATCTATTTCTTTGAAATCTGGAAATATTTTAATTTTTTTAAATCTTTTTTTTAATATTCTGTATTTTTTTTTATTTGTAACTACTATGTTTTTGACTTTAAAAGTTTTGATTTGTTTCGATATGAGATTGATGTTTTTATCTGTTGATAATAAAAGAATTTTAAATTTACTCTTATTTTTCTTAATAATTTCTAAAGTTTGTTTTCCAATTGATCCCGTCGACCCTAATATTATAATTTTTTTCATTATTTAAAGAAGAGATATTATTATAAAACCTAGTGGTAGAGCAAATATTGAGCCATCAATCCTGTCCAATAACCCTCCGTGACCAGGTATTAAATTTCCAGTATTTTTGATTTTAGCTTTTCTTTTATAATAAGAGATAAATAAATCTCCTAACTGACAAATTAAAGAGATAAAAAAGGGTATAAAGACTAAAGCTTCAATTTGCAATCTCACAAAGAGTAGATCGCTAAAATACAAATATATTAAAAAAAAGCCAAGGTAAGATAAAATAAATGAACCAATTGATCCAGATATAGTCTTGTTAGGACTAATCTTAGTTAGTTTTTTTCCCCCAAAAGTTTTTCCAAACACATATCCTCCAACATCTGAAAAAATACAAATCATTAATATTGTTAAAAAGAAGTATTTATCAATAACATAAACATTAAAACAAATGATAAACGCCATCAAAAGATATATCAAAAAAAGTATGATATGGATTATACGATAAATTTCTTTGAATCTTATTTTTTCAATAATTTTAATCCATTCAATCCAACTTAATATTACAACTATGAATAATATACTCAAAAAAATATAATCATTAATTAAAACACTTACAAATATTAAGCTCATTAAAAAAAGCGATGAGATAGACCTTTTGAGTAGTTCTGACTTCATTATATTTTTCCAAAATTCCTTTTTATATTACTGAATCTTTTAATAATCTTATCTAAATCTTCATACCTAAAATCTGGCCATAGTTTTTTTTCAAAGAATATCTCTGTATATGCGGCCTGCCATAGAAGAAAGTTGCTAAGTCTTTGAGTATTTCCTGTTCGTATAAGAATTTCAGGATCTGGAATATTTTTTGTATATAAATTATTATTAATATCATTTTCTGAAATCTTGCTTCTTTTCTTCAACTTATCAAAAGCATATACTATTTCTTTTTTAGATCCATAATTAAGGGCTAGATTTATCTGAAGTTTTGTATTTCTAATCGTTTTTTTTTCAACAAAATCTAATAGATTATTGAGCTTGTTATAAAATTCCTTTTCCCCTAAAATTTTAATCTTTATTTTTTCGTTGTTTAATTTTTCTAATTTTTCTATTAAGTAAATTTCCAAAAGTCTAAACAAATAGTTTCGTTCTTTTAAAGGTCTTTTCCAGTTCTCAGTTGAAAATGCATATAAAGTAAGAAACTTAATCTTTTTTTTTATGCAATATTTTATGACCATCTCAACGGTTTTTAAGCCCTCTTTATGTCCTAAATTTCTTGAGTTTTTATGTTTTAAACCCCAACGACCATTCCCATCCATTATTATGGCCATATGTTTTATAGGGTTCATATAGTCATTATTTCTTTTTCTTTAATCGTAACTTTTTCATCAACTTTTTTAACAAAGTTGTCGGTATATGTTTGAATTGTTTTTTCGAATTTTTTTTCATCGTCTTCACTAATTTCTTTTGATTTAAGTTGCTTCTTTAATTCATCATTTCCTTCTCTTCTAATATTTCTAATAGATACTTTGCATTTTTCACCCATGGTTTTAATTACCTTTTTTATTTCTACCCTTCTTTCCTCGCTTAAATCTGGTATTGGTAATCTTACTAACTGACCATCTATTTGAGGATTTAAACCTAAATCTGATTTTTTTATTGCTGAGTCTAGTAATGAAATATTATTTACATCCCATACTTGAATATTTATTACTCTTGGTTCGGGCGTTGTGATTGTTGCTAATTGATTAATTGGCATTTTTTGTCCATATACATCTACTTTAATCAAATCAAGCATACTTGCATTTGCTCGGCCTGTTCTTAAAGATGCCAGCTCTTTTACAAAAACATCAAATGTTTTAGTCATTTTTTCGTTATACAAGTCTTCTTTAAACATTATTCACCAATTTTAATTCTAATAAAGTCTTTTATCTTTAAACTCTTTGAGTCAACTTTACTTAAAACATCTCCTACTTTTAATTTAGGATCCATAACCCAGTCTTGAGTGAGTAGACTATTGTCTTCTTTAAATTTGTTAATTTTACCAAGACTAATTTTTTCAGCAATATCTTTAGGTTTTCCAAGATTCTTAAGTTCTTCTTTAATTATTTCTTTTTCTTTTGCAATGATATTTTCTTGTATATCTTTTTTATCAATTGACATTGGATTTGACGCAGCAATATGCATTGAGAGTTGTTTTCCAAATTGTTCAATGTCTTTCGAGCTCTTTTCAAATTCTAAACTTACAACAACACCAAGTTTAGATAGATTATCTTTAACTATTGAATGATTATAAGTAAAAATTTTGGATTTAGAGTTTTCTAATGTTTTTGATCTTCCTACAGTAATTTTTTCACCAATTTTTGCTATTAAATCGATTAAATTTTGAGATACAGTTGATCCATTTTTCATTTTACTATTATTGAGTTTTTCTATATCAGAATTTACAGAATTATTTATCTCTCCAATTTCTTTAGTGAAATTTAAAAAATCATCATTTTTAGCTACAAAGTCTGTCTCACAATTGATTTCAATTATAGATGTTTTTTTTTCGTCTCCACAGATAAATACAAGACCTTCATTGGCTTCTCTGGACATTTTCTTTGAAGCTTTTGAAACTCCTTTTATTCTTAAAATTTCGATTGCTTTATCTA
>CACKRX010000033.1 GCA_902602575.1 uncultured Pelagibacteraceae bacterium
TAAATAAATTCATTGCAACAGGGTCTTTTGCATTTAAATTATTATAATTCCAGTAACTTTTATTTCTAATAGATACAACTGAATTTTTTGTTATACCGACAAGTTTAGCTATTTGTGAGTCCTTTAATTGTGGGTAGCTTTTAATCAACCACAAAACAGAGTCTGGTTTATCTTGTCTTTTTGATAAGGGAACATATTTCTTAATTTTCTTTTCATCAGATGTTATTTCCACATCAGTATTAGTAATTTTTAATGCTCTATCTTGATCCTTACTAGATAATTCGATTTCTTCCTTAGTCAGCTGTCCTGATGTTATAGGATTATAAGCTTTGATACCTTTTGCTACTTCTCCATCTGCAATACCTTGAACTTCTACCTCGTGAAGGTTACAAAAATCA
Source organism: uncultured Pelagibacteraceae bacterium (assembly GCA_902602575.1). Classification (GTDB taxonomy): domain Bacteria; phylum Pseudomonadota; class Alphaproteobacteria; order Pelagibacterales; family Pelagibacteraceae; genus Pelagibacter. Next base: position 399 of record CACKRX010000033.1, read on the forward strand.
GCAATTTGTTTGAATGTTAAAGTTGTGTTTTCTACAAGCCAAACAGCAGTTGCCATCGGCATTAATGGCGCTAGTGTCATTTTATTTACTCTTAGATTTGAAGTTTTGAAATTTCTTGTTAAATCTACTTACTCTTCCTTTATCCAGCAACTTTTGCTTACCACCTGTCCAAGCTGAATGAGATTTTGGATCAATTTCTAATTTTAAAACCTCTCCCTCTGAGCCCCATGTAGACTTAGTTTCGAATTGAGATCCGTCCGTCATCTCTACTTTGATAGTATGGTAGTTTGGATGAATTTTTTTTTTCATAGATGAACTTATAGCAAATGAAAATTATAAAACAATTAAAACATAGAAATTTTATTATTAATTTCCTTTTCAATACTTTGGTTGGATGCAATTAGGCTGATATTTTCAGTTTTTTTTAAATCAATATCACTTAAAACTCCTCCAGCTTCCCTTACTAATATTGAGCCTGCTGCAATGTCCCATAAACTTAAATTTTTGTGAAAACTTCCATCAAATCTTCCACATGATACATATGCGAGATCTAAAGCTGCACTACCCGTAATTCGAATTGTCAAACCATCTGAAGAAATCTTTTTACTGTTAGATGAGAATAAACATTCAGAAATCTCTCTTTTTCTTGAAACTCTTATGCTCTTATTGTTCATGTATGCGCCAGAATTTTTTTCTGCATAATAGATTTCATCTTTAATAGGATCAAATATTACGCCAGAAACAATCTCATTATCTAAAACTAAGCCAACTGAAATACAGAAATGGGGTATGCCGTTTATAAAATTTGTTGTGCCATCTATTGGGTCTATAACCCAAAAGTTTTCTTTATCTTCATTTTTAATAAAACCACTCTCCTCAGTTAAAAAAGAATATTTTTTTTTTGATTTAGATAGTTCATTGACCAACATATCTTCAACTTTTCTATCTGAATTTGTGACAAAATTTTTTGGCCCCTTTATTGAAACTTGAAGTTTTTCAACTTCTCCAAAGTCTCTTATCAATACTTTGGAGACTTTTTCACAAGACTTTATCATTAAATTTAGGTTTGGAGAAATCGAGTTCATGTTTATAATTTTTTTATATACTCAATTGTTCTTGTATCTATTAATATTTCATCTCCACTTTCTATAAATGGTGGAACTTGAATTTTAATATCATTTTCTAAAATTGCAGGTTTGTAAGATGATGAAACTGTTTGACCTTTTAATGCAACATCAGTCGATTTTATTTTAAACTGCACTTGATTTGGTAATTCAATACCTATAGCTTTATCTTCGTGGAAAATCAGATCTACATTTAAGTTTTCTTTTAGTAGTTTGCCTTTTTCTCCTATTATATCTTTTTTAACATCTACTTGTTCGAAATTTTTTTGATTTATAAAGTAGTAATTTATTTCATCATCATACAAATAATTAAATTCAATATTCTCTATACTTGCTTTTTCTATCGTATCGTTAGACCTGAACCTCTCATTCAGTTTTGTATTTTTATTTATACTTTTCATTTCAACTTGACAAAAGGCTCCACCCTTTCCAGGTTTTACGTGTTGAGTTTTTAAGATTTCCCATAGATCATCTTTGTATTCAATCAACATTCCAACTTTAATTTCATTAGCGTTTATTTTCATAAAAATTCTTCAATTACTTTTGTCGGTTTTTTATCCCAAATGCCTCCTGAGATAGCCAAAAAGTCTGGTTTATGCAACAGAAGTTTTTTAAAGTTTTTATTAGTTATTCCTCCTATTATAACAACAGGTAGTTTTGTAAATCTTTTAGCCCAAGATATTAAACTTGGTTTTGCAATATAATTTACTTTTTTCGTTTTTGATTTGAAAAAAGCACCAATAGCAATATAATTTGCGCCATCTTTAACTGCATGTCTAATCAATTTTTTTGAATTATGACACGTAATACCAATGATTTTTTTTCTTAAAATTTTCCTTGCTTCTTGAATATTCATATCATTTTGCCCCAAATGACAACCATCTGCATCAATTTTTTTTGCCAGATTGGGATCATCATTTACTATTAATATTACCTTATACCTTTTACAAATTTTTTTGATTTTTGTTCCAATTTTTTCTCTCTCTATTAAAGAATATTGCTTAAGTCTTAATTGAAAAAAACTTACTAAATTGGAGCTGAGAACATTTTTTAAATTACTATAAAAACTCTTCTTTATTCTGTTGGGTGAAATTAAATAAATAAACCTTTTTTTATTGACTCTCAATTTCTTTAGACCATTTTCCTTGAGCAGCAAGAGTATTCATTTTTGCTCTGTGGTTAAATACCGTTTGAGTTCCCTTAATATCTTTAATATTCTTAGACCAAAATTTAAGAGCACCTTGCTGCAATGCTCGTCCGTAGGAGTAACTCATTATAAAACCAGTCTTATTTAATTTATTTATTAAATTTAAATTTTCTGTCGCTTCCAGTTCTGATTGTCCACCAGATAAAAAAGCTATACCAGGAACTTCCGAGGGTACAGAGCTTTTCAAGCACTCCAAGGTTAATTTTGCTACCTCTTCATTAGAGATTTTTTCCTTTGATTTATTTCCAGCTAAAATCATATTTGGTTTTAATATCACTCCTTTCAAATCAACCTTATGAAGAATAAGCTCCTCAAAACACTTCTTTATGACTTCAGAGGTTTTTTGAAAACATTCTTTAGCGGAATGGTCTCCATCCATTAAAACTTCTGGTTCAACAATTGGTACCATATTACATTCTTGTACTAATGCGGAGTATCTAGCTAACGCATGTGCATTAGAATGAATTGATAACTTACTCGGGAAATCTTTCGATATATTGTAGACACCTCTCCATTTTGTAAACTTTGCTCCAAGTTTATGATATTCCTTCAGTCTATCCCTTAAACCATCTAACCCTTCTGTAATTTTTTCATTTGGTGACCCAGCTAAACTTTTAGCACCGGTATCTACCTTTATTCCCGCACATGATCCCATGCCCTGAATTAATTCTGGAATCTTATTTTTTTTTGAGGATGTCTGCTTAATTGTTTCATCGTACAATATAACTCCACCAATACAATTTTTCATTTCTGATGAACAAAAAAGAGTTTCTCTAAAAAGTAATCTATTTTCTGGAGTTGAGAGCACACCTACACCATCAAGCCTTTTGGTCATTGTTCCCGTGCTTTCATCTGCAGCCAGAATTCCTTTACCGTTTCCAAGAATTTTATTTACAATATTATTTAGTTCAGACATATTAATTTAGAGCTTTTATACCAGGAAGTTCCTTGCCTTCAAGATATTCTAAAAAAGCTCCACCAGCAGTTGAAACAAAATTAAAATCACTTACTGCGTTTAACTGATTTAACACTGCAATAGTATCCCCACCTCCCGCAACAGAATAAATTGAATTATCTTTATTTTTTTTAATAATCATCTTTGCTATTTCATAACTTCCCAAAGCAAAATTTGGATTTTCAAAATAACCTGCCGGACCATTCCACAAAACAGTTTTACTATTTGCGATGACATCCTCAATTTTTTTTAAAGTTTTTGGGCCAATATCTAGAATAAAATCATCGGCCAATACTTCAGTTAAGTCTTTAATTTGAGATTTGTCCTCCTTACTTTTTCCAATTTTGACGTCCTTTGGATAAATTATTGAACATGAGTGATCATTAGAGCTTTTAAAAATATTTTCTATTTCCTTTTCACAATTCTTTTCCTTAATTGACTTTCCTATTGAATTTCCTTTATAGCTTAAAATGTTATTTGCCATTCCACCAACAACAATAATGTTCTCAAATTTCGGTATTAAATTTTTAATTAAATTAATCTTAGTCGAAATTTTTGAACCTCCAATGATACATGTAACTGGTCTTTTTATTTCGCTAGTTACTTTTTTGAGTGCATTTAATTCAGTTTCTAATTGCAATCCAGCAAATGATGGCAAAAATTCAGTAATTTTACTAATTGAAGCGTGGGCTCTATGTGAGCAAGAAAAAGCATCATTTACATAAAGATCTGCTAGACTCGCCAAGTGTTTTGAAAATTTTTTATCATTTTTTTCTTCCTCTTCATAAAACCTTATATTTTCTAATAATATAATTTGACCATCAAAATCTTTAAATAATTCATCTTTTTTAATCTTAAAAATATTTTCATTAACGAGTTTAATCTTTTGGTTTATTTTGCTTTCTAAATTTTCACAAATCGGTTTCAAAGAAAGTTCTTTATTAACTTTTCCTTTGGGTCTCCCAACGTGTGAAATTATAATTACTTTACAATTTTTTTTTATTAAAAAATTTATTACAGGTAAAATCTTATCAATTCTTGTTTGGTCTGTGATTACTCCATTTTTTAATGGAACATTTAAATCTAATCTTAATAATAT
>CACKRX010000034.1 GCA_902602575.1 uncultured Pelagibacteraceae bacterium
GGTATTTTGTATGAGTTTGTGTTTGTCAGAACCTCAATTCCTTTTGAGAAAACAAAGATAAAAACTATCACAAAAACTATTGCCATAATTTTAAAAGGGTTGAAATTTTTAGTCTCAAAAACACTTGCTGACTTTTCTTCGGCTTTGTGAAATTGTTTAAAGGTATGATAGACTGCAAAAATTAGTCCTAAATGAGCAAGAAACACTCCCGCCCAACCAAAAATAAATGTTGTGTATGTAAAAATGTATAAGCTAAACACCACAGACCAAATAAAACTTAAAACTAATAAAATTTGAAGTCTTACTGTTTTAGGTAAAGCTCTTAAATCGTTTTTACTATCATCAAATAAAATATTTGCTGATTCAATCATAAAGTTTTTTTAATGACATTAAAAATTAATAGTTTTTTTTTTAACAAAAATCAATTAAAGAATTTTCTTACTAAATATAGACCAAATGCTACAGCAGGACCGATTCCAAAAGCAAATAATAATGTTCCCACTCCAACAGTACCCCCTAAATACCAACCAACTGAAACGACTGTTATCTCAATTCCTGCTCTAACTGAAGCTATTGGAAAATTTGTTATTCTTTGAATTCCTGTCATTAATCCATCTCTTGGTCCAGGACCTAAGTTTGCGATTAAATAAAAACCGCTTCCAATGCCAACTAATAAAACTGCAAATACTGCCATAAGCAATTTTCCAAAGTATGTTTCCGGAGTCACGAAAAGAAAAAATGTTAAATCAATCATAGCGGCTATAATGATGATATTAAAAATAGTCCCAATACCGGGTTTTTGTTTTAAAAAAAACCATAAGCTAAGAGTACAGACACTTACAATAAAAGTAACGACTCCTATGGATAAATCAATGTTTAATGAAATTCCTTGAGCAAGAACACTCCAAGGTGATGCGCCAGAATATGAAACAATTAATAAACCCTCACCTAACCCAAATATTGTTAAACCTAAGATAAGATAAAAAATTGTTAAAGACCTAGGTTTTAAGTTAAGGGGTTTTTTTGAGCTCCAGTAATTTTTGGGGATTTTTTTAATTGTTAAAAACATATTTTTAGTCAAAATAATGTAGTTTTAGTTTTTTAAAAAATTTAAGACTTTTTATTTTTAAATATGTTCAAAATTTTAAAGTTTCAAGAAAATAATATTTTTATATATTTTTCAGTTTCATTAATAGTTTTATTAGGATTAATTTTGAGATTTTATAACATTGGATATGAAAATCTTTGGCTTGATGAAATTTTCACTTTTTGGGTCACAGATCCAAATTTATCATTAACTGAAACAATTTCGAGAGTAAAGTCAACTGAATACATACCTTTTCTACATTATTATATAATAAAAATTTGTAATTCATTTTTTGGTTATGATCCAATCGTAGGAAGAATTTCTTCTGGTGTATTTGGTTTTTTAAGTATTTTTACAGTAAGTAGTTTGTGTAAGAAGTTCGTAAATAATAAAAGTTATTTACTTACGATCTGTTTAGCAAGTTTAAACATATATTTGATTATATATTCACAAGAAATGAGAGTTTATATTTTCACTTTTTTTTTAATTTCGCTTTCTTTGATATTTTTCTTTAATTTATATGACGAGCAAAAGTCTAAAATTTTTACAAAAAACTTTTTCCTTTTTTCTCTCTTTATGCTTCTGGCTATTTTTAGTCACCCTTTTAGTATCATTATTTTAGGTTCTTTAATCTGTTTTACATTTGTAGACTATTTTTTTTTTAAAGTTAAAAACAAAAAAATAAATATCTCGTTAACACTAATTTCTATTTTCACTTTGTTTTTCTTATTTCATTACTTAAAATATGTCTCTTTAATTACAGATGCAATTAATTGGATAAAACAACCTGGTTTAAAATTCTATACAAATTTTTATTTTTCAAAATTTTTTGGATCAAGGTTATTAGGTATTGTTCATTTAATAATTTTAATTTTCTTATCATCCTATTTATGGAGAAAAATTATTTATAATAAAAAAATAATCTTTCTATATATAATGTTATTTTTATCATATTTCGTTCCTTTAATTTATGGTTATTTTTTAAAACCAATTATTTTTCCTAGATACATAATGTTTGTTCTAATTCCAATTATTTTGATAATTTCTATTTTAATTTTTTATATAGAGAGTAAAAATTTAAGAAGATTCTTAATATTTTTTTTAATATTTATAAATTTAGGAAATCATTTAACTGAAAGCACCTTTAAGCAATTTTTTAATGAGAGGGAGAAATTCAAGCCAGATTTTGATGGAGCTCTTGAAATAATAAATAGCTCTGAAACAAGTAATATCATTCTTTATAGAGAAAAAGAGAATAAAAATAAACCTGATTATGTTGGTCAAGTTTTATTTAATTATGTACAAACAATTATAAAGAACAAAGAGTACGAAATAAATCTTTTAAATAGTAATCTTGAAAATTATACAGAAAAAGTTTGGAACATCTGTTTAATTAATATATCAAATCAATGTTACGAACCATTGATGAAAATCAACGTTTTAAATGATACAATTTTAGAAGGTGGGATTAAGTTATCTCTGTGGGAAAGTAAAAAATGAAATTGAAATTTTTTTTTCTTTTTCTTTTTGTTATATATCCGTCATTCCTTTATTCACATGTAAATCATTATAATAAAATAAAATCCATTGAAATGGATATTTTAAGAAATGGAAAAAAAATAGGTTATAATAAATATAACTTCATTGCTGAAAATGATTTTTTTATTGTAAAAAATGAAACAAATTTTGTTGCAAAAGTCATAGGTTTAAATTTATTGAGCATAGATAGCTCCTCTACCGAAACTTACAAAAATGGAAAATTAGTAAAATATAAGTCTAGAACTATTCAAAATAAGAAAACTAAATACAATGATTTAACATTTAATGAAAAAAATAATATTTACAATATAAAAGGGTCTTCCTTTAGCGGCATAGCTCCATCTGATGCTTTAGTCGGAAATTGGTGGAATCATAATATTCTTCAATCAGAAATAATTATAAGTCCACTTTCTGGGAGTTTAAAATTTCAAGAAGTTTACTTTTTATCGAAAGAAATCCTTAAAATAGAAAAAAAAATTTACGATACAAGTCGATTTAAGATCGTGATGAAGAAAAAAATTGATGATAAAAAAAAGGAGGAATTTAACGTTTGGTTAGATAATAAATCAAAGATTGTCTTAAAAGTATCTTATTCTAAATTTGGGGATTGGGAATATATTGTTAAAAATATAAAAAAAAAAAACTAAACGAAAATTTTTAGTAATACCTGGCTTACAAAATTCATTAGTACAAAAAAACCTAAGAAAAAAATCCAATACATGCAAGTAACTGCAGTATTTCTCCTTCTCCTCAACGCCACAAATTCTGGATCATCTATATTAGATATATCTTGTTTTCCTTTGACGGGATAATCGTACGACCATCTCCATAGAGAGTTTCCAAATCTTTCATCTATTTTATTAAAATATTTTATGCATTCAAAAGAGTAAACTAATAGAAAATATAAAACGAGTAGAATTAGTCCACTTGTAATCATCTAAAACTGTTCGGACTCAGTCGAGCCTTCCATTGCTGTTGTTGAACTTTTTCCTGAACTTATTGTATTTGAAACTGCATCAAAATACGATGTTCCTACTTCCCTTTGATGTTTAACGCTAGTGTATCCATCCTTTTCTCTCGCAAATTCACGTTCTTGAATTTTAGAATAGGCTGTCATACCTTCGGCTTTGTATTTTTCTGCTAATTCAAATATTGCTATGTTTTGAGTATGGAAACCTGCTAAAGTAATAAATTGAAATTTATAGCCCATCTCACTAATTTTTTTCTGGAAAGTTGCAATTTCATTATCTGATAGATGTTTTTTCCAGTTAAAAGATGGTGAGCAATTATACGCTAATAATTTTCCAGGATATTTTTTGTGAATAGCATCAGCAAATTTTTTCGCTTCCTCTAAATTTGGTGTTGCGGTTTCACACCATATAAGATCTGAATATGGCGCATAAGCAAGACCTCTTGAAATTGCTTGATCAATTCCAGATTTAACATAATAAAATCCTTCTGGAGATCTTTCGCCTGTCAAGAAAGGTTTATCATTTTCATCATGGTCGTTTGTAATTAGTTTTGCTGCGTTTGCATCAGTTCGAGCAAGAATAATTAAAGGAACATCAGCTATGTCAGCTGCTAATCTAGCGGCTTTCAAATTTTTTACTGCTTGGCTTGTTGGTATTAAAACTTTACCACCCATATGGCCACATTTTTTTTCACTTGCTAATTGATCTTCAAAGTGAACTCCGGCTGCCCCAGCCTTTATAAATTTCTTAGTCAATTCAAAAACATTTAATGGTCCCCCGAATCCAGCTTCTCCATCAGCAATTATTGGAAGCATATAGTCTATTCTTTTTTCTTTTTTTTGATCACCATCTTTAATCTCCATATGTTGAATTTGGTCAGCTCTTAGTAAAGCATTATTCATAGCCTCAACCAATTTTGGTGCACTATCATATGGGTAGAGTGATTGATCAGGATACATTTCGCCAGCACTATTAGCGTCAGCTGCAACTTGCCATCCACTTAAATAAATTGCTTTTAAACCAGCTTTTGCATGTTGCACCGCGTGATTACCTGACAAAGAGCCAAGTGTATTAACGTAAGGCTCAGAATTTAATAAATTCCACAATTT
>CACKRX010000035.1 GCA_902602575.1 uncultured Pelagibacteraceae bacterium
TGGAACCAGCCTCCGTTATTCCCTCCTCTAACACCTGTCCTGACTTATCTTCTCTGTAAGATGAAAGTAGTTTTGAATCCACAGGCTCATATTTTTGACCCTCATGCGCGTAAATACCAATTTTTTGAAAAAAACCCTCCATACCAAACGTTCTAGCCTCATCAGGAATTATAGGAACTAATTTAGGTGAAACATTTTTATCTCTTAAGAGGTTTGTTAACATTCTAACTAGTGCCATAGTCGTCGACATTTCTTTAGTGCCTGTTGATTCTTTCATCACATCGAAGATATCTTTTGGAGGAACTTTAACTGATTTTGCAAAAGATGATCTTTCAGGAATAAAACCTCCAAGCTGAAGTCTTCTCTCTTTTAAATATTTTATTTCTTGCGAGTCTTCTTTTGGTCTATAGTACTCAATATTTTTTACCTGCTGGTCAGTTAAAGGAACATCAAATCGATCTCTGTAATAAAGTAAATCATCTACATCCAATTTTTTTTGTTGATGGGTGGTATTAATACTTTCTCCAGATTTACCCATTCCATAACCTTTGATAGTTTTGGCAATGATTACTGTTGGACTACCTTTATTTTCTACTGCTCTATGGTAAGCTGAATACACTTTATGTGGATCATGGCCTCCTCGATTGAGCTTCCATATATCTCTATCGGTTAAGCTTGAGACCATTTCTTTTAATTCTTTGTATTTTCCAAAAAATTTGTCTCTTACATATGCGCCACCCTTCGCCTTAAATGCTTGATACTCACCATCAACAGCCTCATTCATTCTTTTTACTAATAAACCTGTTTTATCTTTTGCTAATAATTGATCCCAGTAAGATCCCCATATCACCTTTAACACGTTCCACCCGGCTCCTCTAAAAATTCCCTCAAGTTCTTGAATTATCTTTCCATTGCCTCTTACAGGTCCATCTAATCTTTGAAGATTGCAGTTCACCACAAATATTAGGTTATCTAATTTTTCTCTAGAGGCTAATCCAATTGCACCTAAAGACTCCGGTTCATCCATTTCCCCATCTCCTAAGAAGGCCCAAACTTTTCTATTCTCATCTTTAATCAAACCTCTATTAATTAAATATTTCATAAACCTAGCCTGATAGATCGCTAGCATTGGACCAAGACCCATTGATACAGTTGGAAACTGCCAGTAGTTTGGCATTAGCCAAGGGTGAGGATAAGAGGATAAACCACCTGGTAGGACCTCCTGTCTAAACGAGTCTAATTGTTTCTCAGTCAATCTTCCCTCTAAAAAAGATCTTGCATAAATTCCAGGAGCACTATGACCTTGGAAATATATTAAATCTCCACCGAACTTATTATTTTTTGCTCTCCAAAAATGATTCATACCAACGTCATATAATGTTGCAGCTGAAGCAAAGGTTCCTATGTGACCACCAAGATCTGGGTTTTTTTTATTAGCCCGTACAACCATAGCAGCTGCATTCCACCTAATTAAAGATCTTATTTTTCTTTCAACGTTTTGATCCCCTGGAGATTTTTTATCCTCTTCAGGAGGAATAGTATTTATGTAAGGTGTATTTCGAGATAAAACTAAATCTGAGCCCTCTTTATAAGAATGTTCAATTAATTGTTTTATTAAATATTGAGCTCTTTCTTTACCATCATTTTGAAGTACTGCAGATAAAGACTCTAGCCACTCTTTAGTTTCAATTGGATCTAAATCATTGCCATCAGATATTATTTCAATATTTCTAGTTGGTTTCTTTTTCTCCTGGCTTATAGTTTGTATTTCAACAGGATTTTCTTGTTCTGCTCTTTGAGATTTTTCTGCGTCTACAATTATTTTTTCAGTATCTTTAGGAATATCTAAATTTTTGACTTCTTTTTTCTCAGGTTCAGGTTTTTTTTCAGAAGCAGACTGAATTTCTATTAGCTTATCTCCCTTTGATACTTTATCGCCAACTTTTACTAAAATTTTTAAAACATCACCCTCTTCGGTGCTTGGGACCTCCACACTTGATTTATCGCTTTCAAGAGTAACAATAGAGTCATTTTTTTGAATTTTTTGACCTTCTTTTACAAGTACTTCTATGATTTCTACGTTATCAAAATCTCCTATATCAGGTACTAGAATGTCTTTTTTCATCTATATTTTTTAAAGATCAATATTTTAACATATTTATATCTTTTTTTCGTCATCCTAAAATGAGTTAATTTGAATATGTTAAAAATATTTATTAATTTTATAAAGAAAAAGCCTAATTATAAAAATTTAGACGCAAAAATTTGGATACAGAATATTATTCTAAACAAATATTATAAATCACTCAAATATTAATCTTTTTCTATACACATCGAAATTCCCATCCCTCCTCCAATGCATAATGTTGCCAAACCTTTTTTCCCACTTATCTTTTTTAATTCATTTAAAAGTGTAACAACAATTCTTGCTCCTGAGGCACCTATCGGATGACCGAGCGCTATTGCTCCACCATTGACATTTACTTTTTCTTTAGGAATTTTTAGTTCTTTAATTACAGCAATACTTTGAGCAGCGAAAGCTTCATTAATTTCAACTAAGTCCAAATCTTTTACATTCCATTTCGCTATTTCAAGAGCTTTGTTTGACGAAGGGATTGGCCCTAATCCCATTATGGATGGATCAACACCACAGGTTGCCCAAGATATAATCTTTCCTAATATTTCTAAATTATGTTTTTCAGCTAACTCTCTTGTAGTTAAAACAACTGCAGCGGCTCCATCATTAATACCAGATGAATTTCCAGGAGTGACGGTTCCCTTTTCTTTGAATGCAGAATTTAGTTTTGATAGGTCGTTAATTGTAATTCCAGATCTTGGATGTTCATCGGTATCATCATTAATAATTTCATTATCAAATTTTTTTTTGTTTATTGCTATATTTGTTTTCTGTTGAGACTCAATTGCAAATTCATCTTGTTCTTGTCTTGATATATTATATTTTGCAGCAACATTTTCAGCTGTAACACCCATATGGTAATTATAAAAAGCATCCGTTAAACCATCTTTCATCATTTGATCATGAAGTGAATTGGTCATACTTTCTTGGCCTCCAGCAATTATAAAGTTTGCAGAATTTGTTATTAATGATTGATATCCATTAACAATAGATCTTAGTCCAGACCCACACACTTGATTAATAATTATTGCAGTCTTTTCTTTTGGAATTCCAGAATTTATAGCTGCTTGCCTAGCTGGATTTTGTCCACATGATCCTGTTAAAACTTGTCCTAATATTACCTCATCAATCATATCTTCTTTTAACTTGGTCTTTTGAATTAAACTTTTAATTACTAACGAACCTAGATCATGAGCCTGTAGATCTTTATAAATACCTTTATATCTTCCTATGGCTGATCTCTGAGCTGCAACAAAAACAATATCTTTAGAATTTTTTGACATTAATATAGAATAATTATTTATTTAAAAATTACATTATTAATTATGATTATTTTTTATAATTTAGCGCCTGTAGCTCAACTGGATAGAGCGCTTGGCTACGGACCAGGAGGTTCTGGGTTCGACTCCTAGCAGGCGCACCATCAAGCTAAATTTTTTACAATATTTAAGTATTTTTTTAAATTTTTTTTTGGAAAAAATCTTTTTAAACTTTTTTTGTAGAAAGACTTTTTTTTAATAAAAATATTTGGTCTAGACAAAAATAAATCTATTTTACTTGACAAAGATTTATGATCATTTCTTCTGATTAAAAATCCTGCTTTACCATTCAAAAGTATTTCTTTTGGCCCTGAAGGTGAATCTGTAGAAATTATAGGAACACCAAGTGACATTGCTTCTATTAGGACATTTGGCAAACCTTCAAAATTAGATGTAAGAACAAATAAATCTGATTTTAACAAATATGGATAAGGATTTTTTTTGAAACCAAGGAAATATAAATTATTGCTGAAATTAATTTTTTTAGAATACTTTATTAAATCATCTTTTTTATGACCTTCTCCAAGAAACACTACTTCTACATCCATCTTTTTTTTTAAATTATTAATTGCTCTAAGTAACATCATTTGGTTTTTATTTTCGTCGAATCTTCCTATTGAGATGATAATTTTTCTTTTTCCTTTATTTAAAAAAGGTTTCTCATTAACTTTAAATTTATTAGCAAGGTTTTTAAAATTGTTTTTTAAAGTCGGATTATATATATAAGTAATATTGTTAGAATTAGATATTCGCTTTATTTCATCCGATAAACCCTTAGAATTACAGATAATCTTATCTGCATACCTATATAAAATTTTTGCTAAAAATAGAATTACCTTTCCTTTAAAATTTTTGTTGTAACTTTGAGGGGAAAGTCTTTCACAACAAACAATTTTTAAATTATTATTAAAAAAAAGTAATTTCATTAGGA
>CACKRX010000036.1 GCA_902602575.1 uncultured Pelagibacteraceae bacterium
ATATCCAATTTTTTATTTTGATTATCAATTAAATGACAAATCTGAATTGCAGAATTAATTCCATCGTCAAAGCCAAATCCTAAGGGTTTATTAAAAAAAAAGTGGCCACTTTTTTCAAAACCAGCAATAGCATTATCTTCTTTTACTTTTCTCTTAATATACGAATGTCCTGTTTTCCAATACAGAGTTTTACAATTATTTTTTTTTAAAATTTCATCTTTGCTAAATAATCCTGTAGATTTTACATCTACAATAAATTTATTGTTAGGGTGTAACTCTGAAATATTTCTAGCAATTAATAAACCTATTTTGTCTGCAAATATTTCATTTCCTTTATTATCAATTACTCCAACTCTATCTCCATCTCCATCAAATCCAAAACCTACATCTGCATTGTTTTCTTTCACACATTTTGAAATTTCATGTAACATTTTCATATCTTCCGGATTTGGATTATATCTTGGAAAATTATAGTCTAAGTTACAGTCAAGTTCTATCACTTCACAGCCAATATTTCTTAGGATCTTAGGTGCAAATATTCCTGCAGTTCCATTACCACATGCAGCTACAACTTTTAACTTTTTCTTAATCTTATTTTTTGATAGTTCATCAATATATACTTTATTAAAATCTTCTACTTTTTCGTATTTACCTGAACCTTGTTTGAAAGTTTCATTCATTACTATCGATTTAAGTTCTGACATTTCCTCTTTGCAATGTGTTAAGCCTTTTTCAATCCCCATTTTTATTCCTGTCCAACCATTTTCATTGTGGCTCGCTGTTATCATTGCTACAGCATTTGATTTAATTTTAAATTGAGAAAAATAAACTGTGGGTGATAAACATAAACCAATATCTTTTACGTTACAGCCAGTTGACAAAAGTCCTTTTATAAAGTTATTTTTAACCTCTTCACTATAAGATCTGTAGTCATTCCCTACAATCACAATAGGATTTTTTTCTAAGCTTATAACTTGAGTTCCGAATCCTTTTCCTACCGCTTCGATTCCCTTCGAATTAATGCTTTTTGGGTATAACCACCTCGCGTCATATTCCCTAAATCCTAATGGGTCGATTTTTTTTTCCACTTCCATGTTGATATATGTACATTTTTTTGATTTTTTTATTGAACTATTTTTTTTATGTTCTATAAATGTTCTGTTGATTTTTAATTTATATAGTGTATTTAAGAAATCTGCACACAACATATAGTTGTTTTACTAATAAATAGTGTTAAAAAGGGAGTATAATGAACAAAGTCTTGTCTCAGGCAATAAAGAAAGCTGTCTCTGAATTTAAACCTCAGGTTGATCAGAAGAATAAGACTAAAGGTCCAGACTTATTCTCTTTAAACAATAACACTGAGCTATTTCAGAATTCTAGAGGCATCACAATAAAGATCGATAGAAGTAGGGATGAAAATTTAACAGATTTCGGGAAAGCAACACTTAGCGATAGATATTTAGGGGAAAATGAATCTTTTCAAGATTTGTTTGCAAGGGTAGCAAGTCATTACGCTGATGATAATTTGCACGCACAAAGACTATACAATTATATTAGCAATCTTTGGTTCATGCCTGCAACTCCGGTTTTGTCTAATGGAGGAACCACAAGAGGTTTGCCAATATCATGTTTCTTAAATGAAGCAAGTGATAGTTTAAATGGTATTTTGGGTCTTTGGAGTGAGAATGTTTGGTTAGCTGCAAGAGGTGGTGGTATAGGAAGTTACTGGGGCAATCTAAGATCTATTGGTGAAAAAATTGGAAGAGTTGGAAAAACTTCTGGAATAATTCCTTTTATAAAAGTTATGGACTCTTTAACGATGGCAATTAGCCAAGGTTCGTTAAGAAGAGGTTCTGCTGCTTGCTATTTACCTATTGACCATCCAGAGATTGAAGAATTTATTGAAATGAGAAGACCTACTGGTGGAGATCCAAACAGAAAAGCTCTTAACCTACATCATGGTGTTCTTGTTTCAGATGCTTTCATGAGAGCAGTTGAACTTGATGAACAATGGGCACTTAAGAGCCCAAAAAATGGAGCAGTACAATCAACTGTTTCAGCGAGAAATTTATGGATCAGATTATTAACTGCAAGAGTTGAAACTGGTGAGCCTTATATAATTTTTATTGATACAGTTAACAGACAAATACCACAACATCATAAGTTAGCTGGTTTGACTGTTAAGACATCTAACTTATGTAGTGAGATCACTCTCCCAACAGGTATTGATAAAGAGGGTAGAGATAGAACTGCTGTTTGTTGTTTATCTTCATTAAATATTGAAAAATACGATGAGTGGAAAGATGATGAAAATTTTGTCGATGATGTAATGAGATTTTTAGATAATGTCTTAACTGACTTTATTGATAATGCACCAGAAGAATTTAGCGATGCAAAATACTCAGCTGCAAAGGAGCGAAGTGTAGGCTTAGGTGTTATGGGGCTTCACTCATATTATCAGAAAAAAATGATACCTCTAGAGTCAGTCATGAGTAAAGTTTGGAACAAAAAAATTTTCGAAAATATTCAAAAGAAAGTTGACAAATCATCAAAAGATTTAGCTGAGGAAAGAGGAGCATGTCCTGATGCAGCTGAATACGGTTTTAAAGAGAGATTTTCAAATAAAACTGCAATTGCTCCAACTGCTTCTATTTCGATTATTTGTGGCGGAACTTCTCCAGGAGTTGAGCCAATCGCAGCCAATAGTTATACTCACAAAACTCTTTCAGGGTCTTTCAATGTTAGAAATAAATACTTAAGAAAATTATTAGATAAACATGGAAAGGACACAGATGAAGTTTGGTCTACAATTACCACTAACCAAGGCTCTGTATCACATTTAAATTTTTTAACGCAAGAAGAAAAAGATGTTTTTAAAACAGCTTTTGAATTAGATCAAAGATGGCTTGTTGACTTAAGTGCGGACAGAACTCCACATATTTCGCAAGCACAATCTATCAACTTATTTTTACCTGCAGATGTTCATAAAAGAGATCTTCATCAAATTCATTTCCAAGCTTGGAAAAAGGGTTTGAAGAGTCTTTATTATTGTAGGTCTAAATCAATACAAAGAGCAGAAAATGTTAATGATGCAAAATCAACTGATGTTACTGCAAATGTTTATAAATCAAATCAACAAGAAACCGACGAAAACAAATACGAGGAGTGTCTATCATGTCAGTAGTAAAAAAAGAGGAAAAAGGAAAAATCATTCAACCAAAAAAAATGGGATTATTAGTAGAAAATCCTGTCTATAAACCATTCAGATATCCGTGGTGTTATGATGCTTGGTTAACTCAACAAAGAATACACTGGTTACCAGAAGAGGTGCCATTAGGAGATGATGTTAGAGATTGGCAGAAAAATTTATCAGAACCTGAAAAAAATTTAGTAACACAAATCTTTAGATTTTTTACTCAGGCAGATGTTGAGGTTAATAACTGTTACTTGAGACATTACACAACAGTATTTAAACCAACAGAAGTTTTAATGATGATGACGGCTTTTGCTGCAATGGAAACAGTGCACGTAGCTGCTTATTCACATTTATTAGATACAATTGGTATGCCTGAGTCTGAGTATTCAGCTTTCATGAAGTATAAAGAAATGAAAGATAAGTACGATTACATGCAAGGTTTTAATGTTAATTCAAAAGAAGACATTGCAAAGACAGTTGCTGTATTTAGTGCTTTTACAGAAGGACTACAATTATTTGCAAGTTTTGCAATTTTGTTAAACTTTCCAAGACACAATAAACTTAAGGGTATGGGACAGATAGTTACTTGGTCAGTAAGAGATGAAACTCTTCACTGTAATTCAATGATCAGAATTTTCAAAGAGTTTATAAAAGAAAATCCTGAGATTTGGACGCCAAAACTTAAAAAAGAATTATATGATGCATGTAGAACTATAATTGAACACGAAGATGCATTTATTGATTTAGCTTTTGAGATGGGACCTATGGAAGGATTAACTGCAAAAGAAGTTAAAGATTATATTAGGTTTATAGGAAATAGAAGATTAGTTCAGTTAGGTCTTGAGCCAATTTATGATATAGAAAAAAATCCACTTACTTGGCTTGATACTATGTTAAACGCTGTTGAACACATGAACTTCTTTGAAGGAAGAGCTACAGAGTATTCAAAAGCATCTACACGAGGTAACTGGGTAGAAGCTTTTAGTTAATGCATCTGACACCAAATGAGTAAGTTTGGTTTAGTAGTTTTAGGAGCACATATAGGCATTCATATTAAAGACGAAGTTCAGGAAGTTTTACCTGAAAGAGTACTTTTGGTTGAACCTGTTCCACATAATGTTGAAGCAATAAAAAGGA
>CACKRX010000037.1 GCA_902602575.1 uncultured Pelagibacteraceae bacterium
AAAGGTTTTTGTAAAACAGGATAAAGAACTTTTTTTGGGAATCTAGTAGAGTCTTCCCTGGCCTGAACTATAATTCCAATTTTTAATTTTTTTTCCATGACCTTGGATCTACTATTTTAAGGTTAGTAATAGCTAATTTTTTTAAATTACTTATTTGAACTGGGCTTTGTATGTTTTTAATGATATTTTTTAACTGATTAACATTATCAACACCAATTAATATTTTATCAACTTCCTGAATATTGGTGATGAAACCCATTAAACAGCCTAATTTTGTAATTTTGTTTTTTTTGCATATTTTATCAATTTTATTAACTTTTTCTAGGACTTCTTCATTCTTATACAAGAATTTTTCTATCTAATAACATACCTTGTAAAAAAATTGATCTCACGTGTATTTCAATCCCAAGTTTTTTTATCTTATTTAGAAAATTATTTTTTAAAAAACTTTGATTTAATATATTAATTTGATTATGTAAGTAATACCTTGAAACCTACATATCCAGATGGCCTGGATACTGAAGTTTTTACTTTTAAATCGTTAAAAGAAGCTCACAAAAAAGCTAGAAATAAATACGATAAAGAGCACGTGACACCGTATATAAAAAAAAATAAAAAATTTAAAAAATATAATTTTTCTTACAAAACAGATCTTTCAAAACTAAGACTAACTATAGATGAAAAAAAAGATATAGAAGTTACTGAATTTGTCTTTAAAAATTTTAAAAAAATTAATTTTAGTTGGGAAAAAATTATTAAAAAAAAAATTAAAAAGAAATTATTATTATTACAAAATAAAGATAATAAACGAGATGAGGGATCATCAATGCCTCTTGGTCAAAAAATGTGGATTAGAGCAAAGAATATAATCCCTGGTGGAACAATGCTTTTTTCTAAAAACCCAGATCTATTTCTACCAAAGAAATGGCCATCATATTTTACAAAAGCAAAAGATTGTTACATTTGGGATTTAGAAAATAAAAAATATCTCGATATGTCTTTTATGGGCGTTGGAACAAATATACTTGGTTATGCTAATCCTAAAATAGACAATCAAGTTATAAAATCTATTAAAAATTCAAATATGAGCACCCTAAATAGCAAGTATGAAATTTTTTTAGCCGAAAAATTAATTGAAATTCATAAATGGGCAGACATGGCTAGATTTGCTAGAACTGGCGGGGAAGCAAATTCAATAGCAATTAGACTAGCTAGAGCTTTTACAAAAAAAGATAATATAGCTGTGTGTGGATATCACGGATGGCATGATTGGTATCTTTCATCAAATTTATCAAATAAAAAAAGTCTTGAGACACATTTATTACCTAACCTTGCTATTGAAGGAGTTCCAAAAAAATTAAAGGGTACAGTATATCCTTTTAAATATAATGATTTCGGTTATTTAAAAAAAATTATTAGAGAAAAAAATATTGGTGTAATTAAAATGGAAGTTGTAAGGAACATACTGCCAAAAAATAATTTTTTAAAAAAAGTAAGAGAAATAGCAACGAAAAATAATATAGTTTTAATTTTTGACGAATGCACAACTGGCTTCAGAGGTACTTATGGGGGATTACACAAAATTTTTGGAATAAATCCTGATCTAGCAATATTTGGCAAAGCAATAGGTAATGGATACGCAATAAATGCAATTATTGGAAAAAAAGAAATTATGAATATGGCCAATAAAAGTTTTATAAGCAGTACATTTTGGACAGAAAAAATAGGATATATAGCAGCTTTAGCCACAATTAATGAAATGAAGAAAATTAGATCTTGGGAAAAGGTAAATTTAATTGGAAAAAAAGTAAAAAAATTTTGGATCAATCTTGCAAAAAAAAATCGTGTTAAAATAAAGATACAAGGTATGGACTCTTTACCATCATTTTTAATTTTATCAAAAAATTGGCTGAAATATAAAACTTTTATAAGCCAAGAATTATTAAAAAAAAGTATTTTGGGATCAAACGTATTTTATCCATCAGTAAAACACTCAAACAATTTGTTAAAAAAATATTTTAAAACTATGAAAGATATATTCAAAATAATTAGGTTATGCGAAACTAGAAAACTAGACATAAATAAAGTTTTAAAAACCCCAACAGCAATATCTGGGTTCCAAAGACTTAATTGATGGTAAAAAAAGATAAAATTAGAATATTAATTTTTGGTGGGACAGGATTTATTGGTCACCATTTAACAAAGAAATTCGTAAAAAAGGGATGTCAAGTAACCAGTGTTTCGAAAAGATCTCCAACTAAAGAAAAATTTATTAAAGGTGTTTATTATTTAAAATTAGATCTTGAAAAAAGTAAAAATTATAGTGTACTTAAAAAAAATTTTGATTATCTTATAAATGCCTCTGGATATATTAATAATAATAATAAAACAAAAAAATACAAAAAACATAATTTTAAAATAGTAAAAAATATTTTTTCACATTTTAAAGATAGCAAATTAAAAGCGTTTTTAAATTTTAGCTCCTGTGCTGAATATGGAGGAAAAAATTCACCACAAAGTGAAATCTCAAAATGCAAACCAGTATCTGTTTATGGAAAAGATAAATTAAAATGTACAAATTTTTTGGTTAAATCTTTTAATAAATATAATTTTCCAATGATTATTTTTAGAGCATATCAAATTTATGGTCCACTTCAGGAAGCTAATAGATTAATACCGATTGCTTCAAAAGCTTGTTATTTTGATAAAGAGTTTAATTGCATTGACGGTAATCAGATTAGAGATTATTTATATATTGACGATGTAGTGGATGCTACTTTAAAG
Source organism: uncultured Pelagibacteraceae bacterium (assembly GCA_902602575.1). Lineage (GTDB taxonomy): Bacteria > Pseudomonadota > Alphaproteobacteria > Pelagibacterales > Pelagibacteraceae > Pelagibacter. The sequence continues at coordinate 2,785 of CACKRX010000037.1, forward strand.
GCTCTTAATAATACAAAATCAATTGGTCAAATATTTAATTTAGGAAGTGGAAAAAAAATTTCAATTAAATATTTAATTAATTGTATTAAAAATTACTACAAAAGAGGTAAACCTCTTTATGGAAAAGTTGCTTTAAGGAAAGATGAAAGTAGAGAAATTTATCCAAATATTTCAAAGATCAAAAAAATGTTAAAATGGAAACCAAAAACCGATTTTAAAAAAGGATTATTAACGACTTTAGAATATTATAACAAAAAATATAATTAATTTTCTCTTATCAATCTCATTGACTATCAATTTTTCTCAAAATACCTATTTCTTTCCAATCTTCAAGTGCGAGTAATATAGAATTATATTTATCTAAGTATTTTAAATCTCTAATTCTTCGATTTATAAAAATTTTTTCAATAAAAATAACTTTTTCAAATTTCGAGTCGAATCTAATCCTAAAAAGACTTCCCCCATTTAATGAAGAAAGTAAAAAATTATTATCCCAACTTTGTGAAAATTTGTTTGGAATTTTGATTATTTCAGAAATACCAATAGATGGAACAAAAGAAAAAATTGGCTCTTCGAAGTTATTATCTAAATGATTTTTAAGATATTTTTTATTTTTATTTTTTTTAACATGCTGATAGGCTGTTCCATACGAGGCTATTGGCCATCCATAATTTTTTCCAAATTCTATTTTGTTAATTTCATCTCCTCCTTTAGGGCCATGTTCAGTTGCAATTACTATGTTATCTTGTACAAAAAGACCTTGTGGATTTCTATGACCAATTGAAAAAATTTCTTTTTTTTTATTTTTAAAATCTATAAAGATAATTTTACCGATATCTGAATTCTTATTCTGTGGTTTATCTGTAGGTTGATTTAGTTTTTCACCACCTATTGTTGCAAGCAAACCATTAGATCCATTAAATTTAAAAACTTTCATCCTTCCAGCATTAAGGTTTTCACCACAACTTTCAGATTTAAAAAAATTTTCAAAAATTAAATTTTCCAAATTAATCTTTGCATATGAAATATTATATTTTTGACAGTTATTCTCATAGGTAAGGTGTGAAAGAAAAATTTTTTTATCATGAGTTAATGTACCCATAATTTTTGAATTTTTGCCACCCTGTATATCTAGATTTGTTTTGATATTTTTAAACTTAAGATCGCTTTCAACTGAAGCTAATAAGTTATCTAACTCTAAAGATAATATTTCGCCGTTATTATTAATTATTAATAAATTTTCTTCAAAAACCTCTATATAAAATGGTTTAAAAAAACCGTAGCCAGAATTATTATTTTGTGTTGTTTGTTTTTTAAAATTGATTTTAATTTTTTCTAAACTAAATGAATCTGTTTGTGTATTTGGTAAAAATTTTACATTATAGTCGTTATTTAAATTATCTATAGTTGGGTTTTGTCTTTTATATCTTAATTGGAGTTCTTTAA
>CACKRX010000038.1 GCA_902602575.1 uncultured Pelagibacteraceae bacterium
CGAATATTTACTAATCATTTATCTTTTATAGGTGCAATTATACCTATCCAATAGATTAAAAATAACACTGGCATTCCTAATAAAGCAGTGAGTATGAAATAGTTACTATAACCCATTACATCAACCCATGCACCAGAATATCCCGCTATAAGTTTAGGTAAAAATAACATAATTGAACTAAACAAAGCATATTGTGTTGCAGTAAACTTTATTGATGTTAATCCAGATAAGTAAATTACAAAAGCAGCTCCAGCAAATCCACTTGATATATTGTCTGCTGTAATTACCATGATTAAATAATTAATATTTGCATCAACTGTTGCTAGCCAAGCGAATAGTAAGTTACTTAGAGATGCAATTAGGGCACCTAAAAATAGAGCTGTCATTGTGCCTTTTTTAGATGCAAAATAGCCTCCTAATAAACCACCTATGATAGTTGCAAAAACTCCAAAAAACTTCGAGTATGTTGCAATGTCTTTTATTGAGTAGCCTTTTTCCAAATAAAATATATTTGCCATTACACCCATTACCACATCGGCAATTCTATATAGAGAAATAAGCAGAAGAATAATCAAGGCAAATTTTCCATATTTTTTTATGAAATTTGTTATTGGTGCAATATAACTTTCAGCTATCATTTTTTTCTCAATTATTTTAAGTTTTGTCATTAAGACTAACAAAATACCTGAGACTAAAAAACATAAAGATAACTTTAAACAAGTAAGAAAAAAAATTAATAAATTATTTTCTTTGACAGTGAAACTAATATTTGAGTAAAGATAAATAAATACTGCGATAGTGAACAATATAGATAAAAAGAAAATCAAGTGGTTATTTGTTTTTTTGAAAATATTTTTTCTTATTTTTGGCTCATTGGAAGTAAGATTGGCAAATATACCAACCGCCATAAATAAAGCCATTACACAATAAACTTTTTGCCATACAATTTGATCATAGTTTTCTGAGCCGAAATAAGATGCTAGCCATAAACTACCAGCTCCACTTACTAGCATCCCAACCCTATATCCCGCTATATACATCGAAGATAAATATCCTTGTTTACTTTGAGAAACTGATTCAATCCTAAATGCGTCAATTATAATGTCTTGAGATGCGCTAAAAAAAGCCAAAAGAACAATAAAAAAAGCTGTTGCATATAGATTTTTTTGTGGATCAGTAAATGAAGTGAGTATTAAAGATAAAATAATTAAAATCTGAACTAATAAAAGCCAACTTCGTCTATGTCCAAATTTCTTAAATATTGGTAGACTGAATTTATCTATTATTGGAGACCACAGATACTTAAAGGCGTATGCGAAGCCTGCCCAACTAAATAGAGTTATTGTACTTCTCTCTACACCGGCTTTAGATAACCAGACTGACAAAGTTGAAAATACTAATAATATCGGTAAGCCAGAGGAAAAACCAAACAAAAGCATCTTTAATGATTTTTCCTTTAAGAAGTAAAAAAAATTACCAGTCAATTAATTTCTCCAAAATGAAGGTAAAAAAATTACTAAAATTGCAAATATTTCTAAACGTCCTAAAATCATTCCAGCAGACAAAATCCATTTTGATACAGCGGGTAAACTCGCATAATTACTATTCGGCCCAATCTCATTTCCTAGTCCAGGTCCAACGTTTGATATTGAAGACGCAGCCCCCGAAATTGCTGTAATAAAGTTTAACCCCGTGAGTGTTAAAAGAGCAGATATTACAAAGAAAATTATAATATAAAGATAAATAAACGATATAATTGAAGCAATTAATTTATCTTGAACTATATCGTTATTATATTTCAAGTTAATAATTGCCCTTGGGTAAATAATTTTTAGCAATTGATTCTTTAAAAAGAAATAAAGCATATGCACTCTAAATACTTTAATACCGCAAGTAGTTGATCCCGCACAACCACCAATAAACATAAGTAATAAAAAAAATATTAAAGGAAAATTTCCCCATTGATCAAATTCTTTAGTGACATAACCAGTTCCTGTTAATATTGAGACCACATTGAAGATAATCGCTCTTAATTGAATTTCAAAAATACTTTTATTAACAATTGTTAAATAAACAAAAAGTATAAGAATTGAAAAAAATATTAACTTGAAGAACAATTTTATCTGCTCGTCTTTAAATATTATTTTTTTATTTCCAGATAAAAATTTGATGTATGAAATAAATGGGATACTACCTAAAATAATAAAAATTATAGAAACATACTCAATTTTGGCACTTTCAAAAAATCCTATTGACTGGTTGTAATTCGAGAAACCTCCTGTAGCAATAGTGGTCATCGAGTGGGTTAAACTATCAAAGAAATTCATTCCACAAATTTTATAGAAAAATGCACAAAGTAAAGTTAAAGAAAAATAGATCAAAACTAATCTTAGAGAAATTTGTTTTGATTTGGGAAGTATTTTTTCTGAACTATCTCCACTCGAAATTTTCAATAGTTGCATACCACCAATGTTCATTATAGGCATTAAAGTAATTGCCATTACAATGATTCCAATTCCACCTAACCATTGGAGTATTGCTCTCCAGCTTAAAATTGCTTTAGGAGTATCAGATAAATTATTGATAATTGTGGCTCCAGTAGTTGTAATTCCAGACATACTTTCAAAGAAAGCATCGGTTAGAGATAGATTTAAGTCTGAAAATATAAATGGAATAGACCCAAATATTGCAACTCCTACCCATGACAATGCAGTAAGGAGAAAGGCCTGCTGGGTGCTTAAGCTTCTGTTATGATCGATATTGGCTAAAAAAAACAAAGCACCAAAAGTAATTGTAATTATTGAAGATATTATAAAGGTAGAATTAAACTCATCATAAATAAATTGTATAGTAATAGGAACTAACATTGAAAAACCTAATACAATCAACAATACACCTAAAGTAAAAAAAACTGTTTTATAATTAGACATTGAATTTGAACATTATTTTATGGAAAATAAATTTCAACATTATATGAATTTAAATATAAGCTAATTATACAATAAATTCGATTTTTGATGAAAGAAATTAACAAACAAGACATTGAAAAATCAAACTCATGGCCAATCGTTGAGGCAAAAAAAATTTTGAAAGAAAGAAAGTCTTTCATTGAAAAAAAAGGAAAGATAGTTCTTCAAACTGGCTATGGTCCATCTGGGCTACCTCATATAGGAACTTTTGGTGAGGTAGCACGTACATCAATGGTAGTAAATGCATTAAATCTATTAACAGATTTACCTAAAGAAATTATTACATTTTCAGATGATATGGATGGTCTTAGAAAAGTACCAGATAATGTACCTAATAAAAAAGTTTTAACTGACAATCTCCACAAACCGCTAACTGTTGTTCCAGATCCTTTTCAAAAGTTTAGTAGTTTCGGAGAACATAATAATGAGATGTTAAAAAAGTTTTTAGATCAATTCAATTTTAATTATAATTTTTTAAGCTCCACAAAGTTATATAAAAGTGGATTCTTTAATGAGCCACTAAAAAAGATCTTAGAAAATTATGATGGGATAATGAACATAATCATCCCAACTCTTGGTAAAGAAAGACAAAAAACCTATAGCCCCTTTTTACCAATATGTCCAAAAACTGGCCAGGTTCTGGAAATTCCAGTTTTGGAAATAGATAAATCAAAATCATGTATTACATTTGATAATAAAGGAGAGAAAATTAATGTCAGTATTCTTGATGGCAAATGCAAACTTCAATGGAAAGTAGATTGGGCAATGCGTTGGTATGCTTTAGATGTTGATTTTGAGATGTATGGAAAAGACTTAATTGAAAGTGCAATCCTATCAACTAAAATTGTTAAACTTTTAGGTAAAAAAAACCCGTCTGGTTTTGCTTATGAATTATTTTTAGATGAAAAAGGAGAAAAAATTTCAAAGTCAAAAGGCAATGGTGTTACAATTGAAGAATGGTTAAAATATGCATCTCCAGAAAGCCTATCTTTGTTTATGTTTCAAAATCCGAAAAGAGCAAAAAAACTTTATAAAGAAATTGTGCCGAAAGCGGTCGATGAATATTTAGATTGTATAGAAAAAAGCAGAAATCAATCAAATAAAGAAATTT
>CACKRX010000039.1 GCA_902602575.1 uncultured Pelagibacteraceae bacterium
TCAGCTATATTCCATCCACCTTCATTAACGATTCTATGTTGATTATGATAATCTCTAACCATTGATACAATCATCATTACAATATGTTCAGCTACAGATCTTGAGTTACAAAAAGTAACTTCAACAACATCAATTTTATTATCCATTGCAGCTTGCAAGTCCACGTGATCAGATCCTATACCAGCAGTAATTGCCATTTTTAAATTTTTTGCTTTAGCGATTCTCTCTTTAGTTAAGTAATACGGAAAAAATGGTTGAGAAATTACGATATCAGCATCAACAATGTGTTTGTCTGCTTCACATCCATCACCATCTTTACTATTAGTAACAATAAATTCATGACCATTGCTCTCTAAAAATTTTCTAAGACCTAATTCTCCTGACACACATCCAAGTAACTGACCAGGTGTAAAGTCTCTTCCTTTAGGAGAAGGTAAAGTCATTCCATCAGGATATTTTTCAAGTTTTGGTAAGTCGCTCAATGGATAAGATTTTGGCATTCCACCTTTTGGGTCATCATATAAAACACATAAAATTTTCATTATTTTCTCCTGTTTATTTATAAATGCAATTATCTTGAATTTATAAGGCAGACTGTAGCACAATAATTAAGCGTCTAGCAAATAAATAGTGTTTATTTTGGATAGTTTTTTTTGAGTATGAATTTGTTTAATACAACCCCAAAAATTATAATAATCACAGAGCCAGTGATAACAGGGCTTAACAAGTAATCAAATGAGGCAGAACCTATTATAACAATTATCGGATTACCTCCAGCTGGTGGATGAGTGACGTTTAACATAATCATAAAAAAAACTCCAAGACCAACTGCTATGGGAATTAAAATGTACTCTGGTAAAGGAATAAATGTTAAAGCAATTACTCCTACAGTTGCAGTTACTAGATGACCAAAAAAAATATTTTTAGGATGTGCAAAAGGACTTTCTGGGTAACCATATAACAGCACCATCGTTGAACCAAAAGATGCGACCAGAAATAGTCCGTAATCAGTTTTATAAGTTAACAGAGTTAATACACCGATCGTGATAGTAGAAAAAATACCAGCTATGGCGTTGTTGATAATTTTTTTAGTTTCCATTAATTAGGCCTTTCTTTAAAGCATTGAAAGGTAGAAGTATACACTCTTTTCTATTAATATTTTTTGGACTTAGTAATTCCTTATATTTTTTTAAATTATTGGGTAAGTCACCTTTTTTTTTAAAAAATTCGTTAGCACAATCACAAACTTCAATCATTTCATCAACTTTTTTTCCATTTGAATTACTTGATAACAAATTTGCAGAAGCTTGGCAGTAAACACAATTTTTACCTTGATAAGAAACCTCAGCAATTTTTCCTTTATTTATCTTAAAAAATAATTGGATCTCATCTCCACATAAAGGATTTTTAGCTTTAGAGTTGTGTGTAAAATCCGATATTTTTTTTTGAGATTTAGTATCAGAGGCCAGTCTTAAAATTTTCAGATCCATTTTTAGAGTATATGAAATTGGCCTAAATTTACTAGTTGATAAGTTATCCAACTCAATTCGGACAAAAATTGATAACGATTTTTGTTGTTAAAGATTAAGAATAATAATATTAATTTGAAATGTTAGAGCTTAAAAATGAGAAAGTAGCTATTCCCGTAGTATTGTTAGCCGGTATTTTGTGGTCTTTTGGACCCTTGGTAGTAAGACATATCGATCAACCTGAGTTAGTTCCATGGCAGTATTTACTTGGAAGAGGTGTTACAATTTTCTTAATACTGAATTTATATTTATTTTTTGAAGAAGGATTGTCGTTTTACAAAAATTATAAAAAGGTAGGGGTGTCAGGGTTAATTGGAAGCGTTGGTCTTGGCATTGCCATGATCACGTTTATTTGGTCAATAACAAACACATCAGCTGCAATCACCTTGTTGTGTTTGGCAGCCATGCCCTTCATAACAGCTTTTTTAGGTTTCTTGTTCTTGAAAGAAAGAATTTCACTTAATGTTTGGATAGCAATAATTATTGCTGCAATTGGTATTATAATTATAGCATTCGGCAATACCAACAAAGGTTCATTTTTTGGTCTTTTGTTTGGAATTTTATCTGCAGTGGGTTTTTCTGTTTTTTCAGTATCCCTTAGATGGAGACCTGAAACTCCAAAATTTACGACAGTTGCACTTGCAGGATTGATTTGTGCAATTGTTTCTATTGTAATATTAGTTGAAACTGACAGCAATTTACTTTCATCAAGTCGTAATCAAGGTTTGTTTTCAGTTCATGGTACATTAGTTTGTATAGGATTAATTCTTTATTCATTAGGTTCTAGAATGATACCTGCCGCTGAACTTACGCTTTTGTCATTAACTGAAGTAATTGGTGGAATTTTTTGGGTTTGGTTACCAATACTAGGAATTAATGAAGTTCCTGCTAACAATACTATTATTGGTGGCTTTTTAATTTTTATCTCAATAATTTATTATAGTTTAATTATAAAAAACAATAGAAGATTTATTGCATTAAACTAAATGACAAATAAAAAAATTGTTAATAGTTGGAATGAGTGGGATCCGCTTAAGCATGTGATTGTTGGAAGGGCAGACGGTTGTTGTATACCAGCGCCAGAACCAGCTTTAGATGCAAAAGTTCCCGAAGACTCAGATATGAAAGGTCAACACGGACCACGGACAAAAGATACAGTTGATAAAGCCAACCAACTTTTAAATGATTTTGCCTCCTTACTAGAAAAAAGAGGTATCAAAGTGGATAGACCAACTTCTTTAAATCACAATCAAAAAGTTTCTACACCAGATTGGGAGGTTGAAAGCATGTTTGGTTGTATGCCTGCAAGAGATATAATCTTAACAGTTGGAAACGAAATGTTAGAGGCGACAATGAGTTATAGGTGTAGATGGTTTGAATATTTAAATTACAGACCCTTACTTAAAAAATATTATGATCAAGATAAAAATATGAGACATGAGTCAGCTCCAAAACCTCGACTTACTGATTCAGATTATAGAAAGGATTATTTGTCTGATAAGATTGGTGTAAAAAAAAGATTGGAGTGGACAGAAAAAAAATTTTTTGTTACTACAGAAGAAGAACCATTATTTGATGCTGCGGATATATTAAGATTTGGTAAAGATTTAATAGTTCAACACGGTTTTACTACAAACTTAAGTGGAATTGATTGGTTAAGAAGACATTTCAAAAATCACAGGGTGCACGCTGTAAATTTTCCAGGAGATCCATATCCAATTCATATCGATGCAACTTTTACCCCTGTCACAGAAGGTATAATTATAAATAATCCTCAGAGAAAGCTACCAGCTTCACAACGGAAACTTTTTGAAGATAATGGATGGAAAATATTAGACTCAGCTCAACCAGCTCATAATACTCCACCTCCATTATGCTATTCCTCAGTTTGGCTTTCAATGAATGTACTCGTGTTAGATCCAAAAACAGTTTGTGTTGAAAAAAGTGAAGTTTATCAAGCAGAGCAATTGGATAAATTAGGTCTTGAAGTTGTCCCAGTAGAGATGAGAGATGCATATGCTTTTGGTGGTGGTCTTCACTGTTGTACTGCAGATGTATTCAGGGAAGGGGATTTAAAAGATTATTTTCCGAAACAATAATTAATTCTTAGAAGAATTTTCAACATCAAGAGCTTCTAATTGTTGAGTAACTTCCTCACCAGTATCAGAGTAGTTTGCATCATTACTTGTTTTGTTACTTTCTCTCATTCTCAATCTTTGTTCTTTTAATTTTTCTTTTTCTTCTTTAGCTTTTTGTTCACGATCAAATTTTTCTTCCCATTCTTTTAATTTAAGAGCCTCAAGATTTCTTTTCTCTTGTTCTTTTTCATCTCTTAATTTTTGTTCTCTTCTTTTTCGTCTTGTTTCTTTTAATTCTTTTTGTTTTTGTTCATCTTCTCTTACTTTTAAATCAACATCTTTACGATTTT
>CACKRX010000040.1 GCA_902602575.1 uncultured Pelagibacteraceae bacterium
GCGTGGGTTAGAAAAAATAAAAAAGGAAATTTCGATAAAGATGGTGCTTACGCAGCTGCAGGAAAAGTAAATGATTTGATGTTAAATCAAGCTCTAGATAATTTTGACAATCGACCTGACAAGAATAGACTTTCCTTTGACACTAAGGATTTTGACATAAACTTTTTAAGGGGTGTAAGTTTCGAAGATGGAGCTGCAACTCTAACAGACTTATCTGGAGTAATAATTGGGGGTGGTTTATTTTCTTTGTTAAGTGAAAAAATAAACAAACCATGTAAAGTCTTGGTGTCTGGAGGCGGAAGAAAAAATAAATCTTTAATTCAAAATATAAAGTCTAGATTATCAAAAGACTTTATAATTGAACCAATAGATGATTTTGGAGCAGATGGGGACTATGTAGAGTCCCAAGCATTTGCATTTTTAGCGATTAGAAGTTTCTTAGAGTTACCAATATCATTTCCTGATACTACAGGATGTAAAAGTCCTACTACAGGTGGTGAAGTTATAAAAAATTTTTAATATAAAGCAGATTCTTTTTTAATATATTTATCCAAAACCTTTTTTAAATTTTCTTCCGATTTTGTAAAAAAATGATTTGCATCAGGAACAGACTCAAAGTCAACATTTATTCCTTTTTGAGATGAAAGTCTCTTATCAAGTTCATTAATATATTCTTTAGGTACTAATTCATCCTTTTTTCCATAAACCATTAGCCCTGACGTAGGACATGGAGATAAAAAAGAAAAATCATAAACGTTAGGTTGTGGAGATATAGATATAAATCTGTTGATTTCAGGACGCCTCATTAGTAATTGCATAGAGATTAAAGATCCAAAAGAGAAACCAGCAACCCAACATTGAGAATTGTCAAAATTTTCTCTCTCTAACCAATCAAGTGCAGCTGCAGCATCAGCTAATTCTCCTTGACCATTATCAAACTCACCATCGCTTTTGCCTACCCCTCTAAAATTTACTCTGCAAACTGAAAAACCATTATCCATAAAAGCATGAAAAGTATCAACAACAACTTTATTGTTCATCGTTCCACCGTATTGTGGATGAGGTTGAAGAACTAAAGCTATTGGAGATGTAATTTTCTGACTTTTAAAATATTTTGCTTCTAATCTTCCTGCAGGCCCAGGTATGAAGATTTCTAAAATTTTATTTTCCATGTTTGTTAATGATTATTATTCTCACTAAAAAACTTTATTTATCATATTGCAGTGTCAATTTGCGAGTCTTTTTCTTTAATGTAATCTTGACTATTTTAGTCGGGTATATATATAAGTCCCATAAATTGCGGATTATGAAGCTAAATACTAAATCACGATATGCTGTAATGGCACTTGCTGACATGGCAAGATTTGACGGGAAAAACCCAGTTAGTTTAAGAGATATATCTCTTAGACAAAGCATATCTTTACTTTATTTAGAACAAATTTTTTTAAGATTAAAAAAAAATAATATTGTTAAAAGTGTTAGAGGCACAAATGGTGGTTATATTATATCTAAAAATATTAACGACCTGAAAATTTCAGATATTTTTTATGCTTTGGATGAAAAAGTCAAAACCGTTGGATGTAAGAAAGAATCAAAAAAAGGTTGCAATGGAAAATCTTCAAAATGCCTAACTCATAACCTGTGGGATGAACTTGACTTACATATTAACTCATTTTTTGAGAATAAAAAATTGGGTGATTTAGTAAAGAGAAAAGAAAGCAGAAACTAATGAGAGAAAAAGAACTCGAAAAATTAAAAGATTATAAATACGGATTTTCAACTGATATTGAAAACTTTAAAGCCCCCAAAGGTTTAAACGAAGATGTAATTAAATTTATATCTAATATTAAAAAAGAACCTAAGTGGTTGTTGGATTGGAGGTTGAAAGCTTACAATAGGGTTAAAGTTTTAAAAGAACCAAATTGGCAGAAACCAAAATACCCTAAGATTGATTATCAAGATTTATATTATTACTCTGCGCCCAAAAGTTTTAAAGAAAAACCCAAAAGTTTAGATGAATTAGATCCGAAACTCATTGAAACTTATAAAAAACTTGGCATTCCACTAAATGAACAGAAAAGATTAAATGGTATAGCAGTTGATGCAGTATTCGATTCAGTTTCAGTAGCTACAACTTTTAAAGATACGTTAACTGAAAAAGGAATTATTTTTTGCTCTATATCTGAAGCAATTCAAAAACACCCAGATTTAGTTAAAAAATATTTAGGTTCTGTAATACCCATTACTGACCATTATTTTGCAACGTTAAATTCTGCAGTGTTCACTGATGGATCATTTGTTTACATACCTCCAGGAGTTAGATGTCCGATGGAGCTTTCTACATATTTCAGAATAAATGCATCTGACACAGGTCAATTTGAGAGAACTCTTATAATCGCAGATAAAGGAAGTTATGTAAGTTATTTAGAGGGGTGCACTGCACCAATGAGAGATGAAAACCAATTACATGCAGCAAATGTTGAATTGATTGCTTTAGATGATGCTGAAATTAAGTATTCAACAGTTCAAAATTGGTATCCAGGAGATAAAGATGGAAAAGGAGGAATCTATAATTTTGTAACTAAAAGAGGTTTATGCAAAGGTAAAAATTCTAAAATTTCTTGGACACAAGTTGAAACTGGATCAGCTATCACTTGGAAGTATCCAAGCTGTATATTGCAAGGGGATAACTCAGTTGGTGAATTTTATTCAATAGCTATTACAAATAATCATCAAAAAGCAGACACTGGAACTAAAATGATTCATTTGGGCAAAAATACAAAAAGTAAAATTATATCAAAGGGTATTAGTGCGGGTTTTTCTGATATGACTTATAGAGGATTAGTTGATATTTCACCTAAATCATCAAACTCTAGTAATTATACTCAATGCGATTCATTGCTAATGGGAAATAAATGTGGCGCACATACAATTCCTTACATTAAAAATAAAAATGCTAATTCTAATATTGCACATGAAGCAACAACCTCAAAAATAAGCGATGAACAATTGCATTATTGCCAACAAAGGGGACTAAATTCTGAGGAAGCAGTAAGTTTGATTGTAAATGGATTCTGTAAAGAAGTTCTTCAACAATTGCCTATGGAATTTGCAGTAGAAGCTCAAAAACTTGTTGGTATTAGTTTAGAAGGGAGTGTTGGTTAATGTTAAAAATCAATAACCTTAATGCAAAAATTGAGGATAAATCAATTTTAAGTGGTTTCTCTCTCGAAATTAAACCCGGAGAAGTTCATGCAATTATGGGTCCTAATGGGTCAGGAAAAAGTACTCTATCTAATATTTTATCTGGAAAAAAAGGGTATGACGTTACCGGGGATGTTTTATTTGAAAATAAAAACCTATTTGATCTTGAGACAGAAGAAAGAGCTCATAAAGGAATATTTTTAGCTTTTCAATATCCTCTTGAAATTCCGGGAGTAAATACAAACATCTTTTTAAAAACTTCTTTAAACGCTATTAAAAAAGCGCGTGGTGAAAAAGAGTTAGACGCATTAGAGTTTCTCAAGTTAGTAAAAGAAAAAGCCAAAAATCTTAAATTTGATGAAGATAAACTTAGCAGACAATTAAATGTTGGTTTTTCAGGTGGAGAAAAGAAGAAGAATGAAATTTTACAAATGTCTATCTTAGAACCAAAATTATCAATTTTAGATGAAACAGATTCAGGGTTAG
>CACKRX010000041.1 GCA_902602575.1 uncultured Pelagibacteraceae bacterium
AACTTGCGAGCTTTGTAAAAGCACCATGATCAATTTTTTTTTTCTTTTTTCTTTTAGGCATTTTTTTTTGGGAGCATTAAAGCAAAAAAAATTAAATTCAACAAGATTAAATTTTCGTTATTGTTTAATTTGAGTTACAACTTTAAATAGAATCAATTATTTGATTTTTTCTGGCTCTTCAATAGGCTCTGTTGTAGGATTTAATTCCATTCCAACAGGAGTAATCGTTGTAGGAACAGCAACAAACTGTGAGTCAGGATTTTCCTCTGATGGTCTTATTTTCATTCTATAAACCGCAAAAACACCAATTAAACAGTGGAATATAATAAGAAATACAAAAAATCCATTATTCCCAACTAAATCCATAAACAAAGAGCATAAAAAAGGTCCAGTGATGGCACCTAATCCAAAGGCAAACTGTAAACTTGCTCCCGCAGCAACAAACTTGTCTCTGGTTATAAAATCATTTGTGTGCGCAAGTATCAAAGAAAACATTGGTAAGCTGCACATAGAAAATGCTATCAAAAAAAAGTAAAACCAAAACTTAGATGACCCTAACCCTTCTGGTAAATACATCGTGCCACCCGAAAAGATTGCAAACAAAGCAAAAATTGCTGCACCAAATGTAGAATAAATAATTACTTTTCTTCTATCGAATTTATCCGATATGTATCCAATAGGATATTGAGAAATTGCCCCTGAAATTCCTAGCATGAAAGTTACTAGAGATATATCAAATATGCTAAAATTCATTGCAGCTGCATAAACTGCTAACAATGTAAACAACGCTGATTGAATCGTTCCATAAAGAACAGAACTCACCATTCCAAGAGGTGATGATGAATACAATTCTCTTAAACTCATACTTTTTATTTTCTTAAAAGTTGGTGGCTTTCTTTTAGTTAATAAAATTGGCAAAAGAGCTAATGACATTAAAACAGATATTAAAATAAATGGCTGAAAGTTTTCAGGACTGCTAAAATTTAATAAAAACATTCCCGACCCCATAGATCCATAAAGAATAATCATATAAATAGATAAAACTTTACCTCTATTTTTATTACTTGATCTATCATTTAACCAACTTTCAGCAATGGTAAATATTGAAACCATTGAGTATCCTGTAATTACTCTTAATAAAAACCAAGTTAAAGGGTTTACAAAAACTGAGTGAACTAGTATCGCAAGAGAAGCTATAGATGCAAAAGCAGCAAATACTCTTATATGACCAACACCTGATATAACTGATGGGATAGTTCTGGCTCCTATAAAGTAACCAACGAAATAACCAGACATCATAAATCCAGTTGAGGCAAGACTAAATTCTTCAATAACTGCTCTAACTCCTAGTAAAGCATTTTGATAACCGTAGGCAAGCATAATTGCTCCCATACCTAAAAACAATGCCCAAGAATTTCTAAATACTTTATTCATAAACTGGCTGCTTATTATTTCTGATTTGAGACTAAATCAAGAAATTATTATGACGAACTCATGTCTTTTTTAATTTAAAGAAAGAGTGGGTAGCTATCGTTAATACAATTATAGCACCCCCTACGATTGTTTCAGGTGTAGGCTGTTCTTTAATAATGAGCCAGACCCAAATCGGACCTATTATAGTTTCTAACAAGAAAAATAAATTTACCTCTGCTGCTGTTATAAACCTAGGTGCTATAGTAACAAGAACGAATGGTATAGCCACACACATTACACACATTAAAGGAACAATATAAATATCGTTATTATTCAGAGAATAATCTTTTACAAAAAGCATTGCAAAAAGGGCTATGATTAACTTTCCAACCACTGCTGAGGGAACCAGGTTTAATTTTTTTGCTGATCTAATTATAACAGCACCCACTGCTAGACCCATGGCAGCAACAAATCCTAAAATATCACCAAAAAAATTTCCTAACTTAATTGAGTCGTAAAAAATATATAGTGCTGCAAAAAAAGTTATAAAAATTGCTGCCCAGGTTTTTTTATCAGGATTTTCTTTAAGGAAAAATGATCCAAGAATGGCAGATAACATTGGTGCTGTAGCAATCATTATCAAAGTATTAGCAACATTTGTATTTTGGATCGAAACAACAAAAGCAACGTTGGTAACTGAAAATGTTAAAACATAAGCGAAACCATAATAGCCATTTGATCTTAATAAATTAAAAAACTTTAATCTGTAAATTAAAAGCATTCCAATAAAAACTAAAACAAACGGAATGATACCTCTATAAAAAACCAAACTCCAAGTTTCAACGTTAGATAGTCTAATAAACAGAGAATCTGGCGTTATAAACATTACAGCCACGAAAGCCATCAAAGATCCTTTTTTTTGATCTGATAAACTTTTCATATCGGAATTTTAAAATATATTTTAGTAATGGGAGTAAGGTTTTCTTGAGAAAATTTTTCTTACAAATGGTTCAAAATCTTTTAGCTTCATTGACTTGTAATTAGGATCGAAAGAACACTGATCATATTTTTCACAAAAATTTATTGTATCCTGATAATACTTGTGATCTTTATATTTTTCTCTTTTAAATCTGTCAGCTCCAAGATGATGCGCATAATAATACATTTGAAATTCACCATGTTTTTCAATTATCCAATGAGTTTTTTCAGATACATAAGGCTTTAATACCGAAGCTGCATACTCTGAGTGGTTCAAAGGGGCTAATTCATCTCCAATATCATGCAATAAGCACGCAACAACCATTTCTTCACTTTCATTATTTCTAAAAGCTCTAGTAGCACTCTGCAGGGAATGCTCTAATCTTGTGATCTTATAACCTTCTAAAGTTGTCGTCATTCTAGATAAAAAATTTAATATTCTGTCAGCTGTCTCGCCAGCATATTCTTTTTCTAATTTGTCTAAGAAAAGGTAGTCCTCCTTAGAACCATTCTTCATTTCTGTAAAATTTACTTTTTTCATAATCAATTATTAGACTTAGTACTCAATAATGACAACTGTGTCACTTTGTTATCACCTAGGTCATCAATTAATTTTACTGGGTAATCACCTGTAAAATAATGATCAGTTAATTGTGGGTATGTTGAGTTTCTTTTTTCATAACCTATTGCTTTATACAAACCATCAACACTTAAAAATTTTAGAGATTTTGCATCTATATATTTGCAAATTTCTTCATTGGTTTTATTAGCTGCTAAAAGCTCTTTTTTTGTTGGTGTATCAACACCATAGAAGTCTGGAAATCTAATTTCAGGGGAGGCAATTCTAACATGTACCTCTTTTGCACCGAAGTCATATAACATTTTTACTATTTTGTGCGAGGTCGTACCTCTTACTAAAGAGTCATCAACCAAGACGATTTTTTTATTTTTGATTGTAGATTTATTTGCATTTAATTTTAATCTAACCCCAAGACTTCTTATCTTTTGAGCTGGTTCAATAAAAGTTCTTCCCACATAATGATTTCTTATTAAACCAAGGTCAAAATTAATTTTTTCATGTTGGCTATACCCGATAGCTGCAGCATTCCCTGAGTCTGGAACAGGAACTACTAAATCAGCATCAATACTCGT
>CACKRX010000042.1 GCA_902602575.1 uncultured Pelagibacteraceae bacterium
ACTCTTTAAAGAATTCTGTTGATTGTTTCGTTATCGTTGAAAGTAAATTCTACCATAACGGTAAAAAACGCGATCTAAAATTTGATATTAACAATTACCCCAAATTTAAAGACAAGATAATTTATATTGTTCAAGATGAAGAGCCGCTGAATTTAGAAATACTAAAAAAAGAGGATGATGAGATTGCAAAGTCAAATAAACTTATTTTTAATGCACATAAGAGGGAAAATTTTCAAAGAAATCTAATTTCTAAAGGACTTGGTAAAGCAAATGAGGATGATTTGATAATGATTTCTGATGTTGATGAAATACCAAATTTAAAAGATCTTAACGTAGCTAAAGTGAATAATAAAATAGTTATTTTTGAACAAAATATTTTTTATTACAAATTAAATAGATATCTTGAAGGTTTCATATGGCATGGAACTAAAGCTTGTAAAAAGAAAAATTTTGTATCTCCTCAATGGTTAAGAAATATAAAGAATAAAAAGTTTGGTTTTTGGAGACTTGATACTTTTTTTTCAGAAAATAAATATATTAATAAAATATTTGTTAAAGACGGGGGTTGGCATTTCTCAAACTTGAAGAATCCAGTTGATATTGAGATAAAACTCAAATCTTATTTACACCATAGAGACTTTGATGTGGAGAATATTGATTTAAAAGAAATATCAAAATTAATGAAAAATAATGAAACTATTTATGATATGTTTGCAGACAAGAGAGAGAAGAAATTTTCTGAAAACAAAAGAAAATTAAGTTTATACCCCAAGAACAAACTTCCACAATTTGTTCAAAATAATGAAAACAAGTTCAAAGAATGGTTGGATTAGACTAATACTGAATAGGTTCATCATCTATAGATCTCCACAAATACCATGTTGCAACTGAACAATACGGCGAAAATTTTTTTCTCAAAATTTGAATAAATTTTTTAGGCGGAAGATATTTTTTTTTATAATTATTAGAAATAGATCTTAATAATCCAATATCTTGGACTGGCCAGATGTCTGGTCTATTCAATGTGAATAATAATATCATCTCTGCTGACCATCTTCCTATTTGCCTTAACGATGACAAATAAATTATTGCCTCTTCATCACTCATAAAATTAATTTTTTTTGGATCAAAAGATTTGTTTTCAAATTTTACAGCTAATTCCTTAATACCTTTTACTTTTTGCCTACTCAAACCACATCTTTTAAGTTTACCAGGCTTTAGTTTATTAATTTTTTTAGGATTAATCTTTCCGTTACATGCTTTTTCAAATTTTTTAAAAACAGAATTAGCAGCTTGAACACTTATTTGTTGGCCAATAATACTTTTGCAAAGGGAATAAAAAATATCTTTTCTGGTTGTTAATGTTTTATCTTTGTACTGAGATATCAGTTTTTTCATTACTGGATCTTTTTTGGATAAGTATTTTACAGCACTATTCCAATACTTGGGTCTTTTACTCATGGCGTGCAGCGGAAATTTGTTTATTCAAAATAATTTCTCTTCTAAAAATTATTATAGATGAAATGATAACTAAAAAAGCACCAATTAGAGTTTTTATCGACGGAATTTCATTCCAAATTAAATATCCAAAAAAAATTGCAAAAACTAAAGTTAAATACTTAAGTGGTGTAACTAATGAAACCTCAGAATATTTATATGATTGGCTAAGCCATAAATTAGCAAATCCACCAAAAACTCCTACTAAAATCAAAAGAAATAGATCTAAAAAGTCAGGCATTTTCCATCCCCAAGGAATTGAAAAGAAACTTGCAAGAGTTATTGCTATTGAAAAAAAAAGTGAAATTAGCCAAACGGGTTCAGTTGTAGATAACTGTCTTATGCTTATAGCAACATAGGACATACCTAGTACAAAGATTACTGGAAAAATATAATATATATTTAAAGAGCTATAACCAGGCTCTGTAATGATTATAATTCCAACAAATCCCACAAATACTGCTAACCATCTATAATACCCAACTTTTTCTCCTAAAAAAAAAATTGAGAAGATGGTGGTGAATATTGGTGCAGCAAATGAAATACTGACAACTGTTGCTAATGGTAGATTTCTTAATGCAGTAAAGATTGATAATAAAGCGATGAGACCAAATAAGCATCTATTAAAATGTAGTAATGGTCTTTCAGTGGTATAAAAATCCTTTAATCTGTCTTTAGGAATAATAAAAAAATATATAACGATCCCAAAAAAACCTCTAAAAAACAAAACTTGCCCTAATGGATATTCATCTGACCACTTGACTAATAAATCCATAATGGAAAATGCACAAACGGAGAGAAACATGTACAAAAAGCCTAATTGATTTTTAGAAAGCATAAGTTTAACTTAGTTATATAATTTAAATAATCAATGGAAATAGCAGTTTTAGCTTGTGGATGTTTTTGGGGACCTGAAAAAAAATTTGGTAGTCTCAATGGAGTTTATAAAACTGAAGTAGGTTATTGTGGTGGCAAAACTGAGAAAACAACTTATCAAGAAGTTTGTTCTGGTGAAACAAATCATGCCGAAGTAGTAAAAATAAACTTTGATCCAAAAATTGTTTCCTATGAGGAAATTTTAAATTTTTTTTTTAAAATTCATGATCCAACTACTTTAAATTCCCAAGGTCCAGATTTCGGGACTCAGTACAGAAGTGAAATTTTTTATTTAAACACAAAACAAAAAGAAATTGCCGAAAAGGTCTTAAAATTAAAAAACGATGATTTTTCAGGAAAAATTGTAACTAAACTATCTTTGCTAAAAAATTATTGTATAGCTGAGGAATATCATCAAAAATATTTGGACAAGAAATTTTAGATGAGTTTAGTCACAACAGATTGGGTTCTCGAAAATTTAAATAGTCTTAAAATAATAGACGCCTCTTGGCATATGCCTGCTCAAAAAAGAAATCCTAATGAGGAATATCTTAATGCTCACATCCCAAATTCTGTTTTTTTTGATTTAGATGAAAACTCTGAAAAAGATACGGACCTTCCACATATGCTTCCAAAACAAGAAGCTTGGGAAAAAATAATGTCCTCCTTAGGAATAAATAATAATGATAATATTCTCATTTATGACAATTCCGATTTAAAAAGTTCATGTAGGTGTTGGTTTAGTCTTTTATATTTTGGTCATGATGAAAAAAAAATACACATTTTAAATGGTGGATTAAAAAAATGGATTTTTGAAAATAAACCTATAACCAAAGATGCAACAGAAATTATTGAGAGTAATTATGTTGCAAATAAAAAAGAAAATTTAGTAGTAAGCTTTGATCAAATCAAAAAGAACATTTTAAGTAAGAGTTTTAATGTGATTGATGCAAGAAGCCTTGAAAGATTTGAAGGAAAAGTATCTGAGCCGAGGAAAGGTTTAAGAGGTGGACATATTCAAAACTCTTTTTGTTTACCTTTTAATCTATGTATAAATCAGAAAACTGGGGAGTTCAAAAATTTGGAAGAATTAACAGAACTTTTCAATCAAAATGAAA
>CACKRX010000043.1 GCA_902602575.1 uncultured Pelagibacteraceae bacterium
AGAATTTATAAACTCAATTGCATCCATTGACCCCATTGGTGCTATGATACGCCTTAAAACGTTCATCTTTTGTAAATCATTTTTCTCAAAGAGCAGTTCCTCTCTTCTTGTGCCTGACTTAGTAATATCGATTGCTGGGTATATTCTTTTCTCAGAAATTTTCCTATCAAGAATAGTTTCACTGTTACCTGTGCCTTTAAATTCCTCAAATATAACTTCATCCATTCTGCTACCAGTGTCTATTAACGCTGTAGCTATAATTGTTAAAGATCCACCTTCTTCGATGTTTCTGGCTGCTCCAAAAAATCTTTTTGGTCTTTGAAGTGCATTAGCATCTACACCTCCTGTTAAAACTTTACCAGAACTAGGAACAACAGCGTTATAAGCTCTTCCAAGTCTTGTTATTGAGTCTAAAAGAATAACTACATCTTTTTTATGTTCTGTCATTCTCTTAGCTTTTTCAATAACCATTTCAGCTACTGCTACATGCCTTTGTGCTGGTTCATCAAAAGTTGAACTTATCACCTCACCTTTAACGGTACGTTGCATATCTGTTACTTCTTCGGGTCTTTCATCAATAAGCAAAACCATCAAATAACATTCTGGATGATTGGCGGTTATCGAGTTAGCTATACTCTGTAATATCATTGTCTTCCCTGCTTTTGGTGGAGATATGATTAAAGATCTTTGGCCTTTGCCGATTGGGCTTACGAGATCAATTAATCTTGGGGTTAAATTTGGTTTTTTCTCAACTGTGTTTGTTTCAACTTCCATTACTATTTGTTTGTTAGGATATAGTGGAGTTAAATTATCAAAAGCAATTTTGTGTCTAGATTTTTCAGGATCTTCAAGATTGATCTTACTAACTTGAAGTAAAGCAAAGTATCTTTCTCCCTCTTTAGGTGCTCTAACAGGCCCTTCAACAGTGTCGCCTGTTCTTAAACCAAATTTTCTAATTTGACTTGGACTGACGTAAATATCATCTGCTCCTGGTAAATAATTTGATTCTAACGCTCTTAAAAAACCAAATCCATCTTGAAGTAGTTGGAGAACTCCCATTCCGGTGATTTCTTCACCTTTTTCTGCAAGTTTCTTCAGTATAGCAAATAAAATTTCTTGCTTCCTAAGTGTGCTTGCGTTTTCAATGCCTAATTTTTCAGCTTGTTCAATTAATTGTGCTGGGCTATTTTTTTTAAGTTCTTGGATTTTCATTTTGGGGGAATAAGTAAATTGACCAGATTAATATAATGTATTTTTATGATATTTCAACCTCCTAATGGCTTTAAAATTGCAAAAAATACAATCAAAATTAACAATATAGTTGGTATTTCATTAATAATTCTAAAATATTTTGAGCTTGATGTGTTTCTGTCATCTGAAAATGCTCTCAGACATGACCCTAAATAAAAATGATAAGCCGTTAAAATAACTACCAAAAAGAATTTAACTTGCATCCAAAGTGCGCTTAAAAGTTCAAAACCAATTGAATGTATCAATGCTAAACCAAATAACCATGAAAGCAACATTGCTGGATACATTATGTAGAAATATAATTTTCTCTCCATTACTTTAAAAACTTTACAAACCTCAGAGTTTGAAGAGTTTTCTGTATGATATACAAATATTCTGGGCAAATAAAGAAGACCAGCCATCCAAGAAATTACTGCAATTAAATGGAGGGATTTAAATATAAGATAAAAGTTCATTTTCTTAAGCTCTTGTTGATTAAATAAACTAACAATTTTATATGGTCCTCATTGTCGTTTAAGCAAGGGATGGTATCAAAGTTTTCTCCACCCGCCTCTAAAAAGCTTTCTTTTCCCTGAATAGAAATTTCTTCAAGTGTTTCAACACAATCGGATGCAAAACCAGGGGAAATTACTAAAACATTTTTTTTTCCATCTTTAGGTAAATTTTCAAGAGTTTTATCTGTGTAAGGCTGAAGCCATTCTTGAGGACCAAACCTTGATTGAAAAGTTGTCAAAATAGGTATGTCCCTTTCAAACTTCTCTTTAATCAATCTGGAAGTTTTGTGACAATAACAATGGTATGGATCGCCTTTATCAAAATATTTTTTTGGTATACCATGATACGAAGCTAGTATTAAATCAGGTTTCCAGGTTATGGTGCTTAATTTACGGTTAATAGTGTTTACTATCGCATCAATATAAAGAGGCTCAGATTCATAGTGAGGTATAATTTGAAGACTTGGCTGCCACCTCATCTTCATTAGAGTTCTGTAAACTTCATCACAAACTGTAGCTGTTGTTGCTGCAGCATACTGTGGATACAACGGAAGTATTATTAAATTTTCGCATCCACTTTCTTGCAAATCTAGCATTTTACTTTTTATGCTTGGGTTTCCATACCTCATTGCATAATCAACAATTAAATTATGATTAGATATAATAGATTTTACTTTTTCAGCCTGTTTGATGGTGTAATGACGTAATGGAGAAATATTTTCTTCCTCCATCCATATTTCTTTATAGGCTTTTGCTGTTTTAGATGGTCTAAAAGTAAGAATAAATAAATTTAAAATAATTTTCCATAAAAAAGGATTTACTTCGATTACTCGTCTATCTGATAAAAACTCGTTCAAATATTTTCTTATATCCCACCAGCCCGTTGAGTCTGGTGTACCTAAGTTAATTAATAAAACGCCAGTTTTTCCAAAATTTACTTTGGGATGATTACTGTCCATTAAAACTCCTAACTACGTCTACTAAATATTTAACCATATCTGGGTCTGTGTTTGGTAAAACTCCGTGTCCTAAATTAAATATATATCTTTTTTTATCAAAAGTTTTTAAATATTTTGTCACCTCATTTCTCATAACATCTTTGTTTTGAAGCAAAATTTTTGGATCGAGACCACCTTGAACAGTGATATCAATGGTATCTCTAATTATTAAAGGGTCTATGTTATAGTCAATGTTAATTACGTCTGGGTTCACATTCTCCACGAATTTTTTGTAATTATTAATATTTCTAGGAAAACAAATTGAAATTGATTTTTTCTGTTTTATAAAATCTACTAAACTCTTAATAGGTTTGTAAGAAAAAAACTCTAGATCTTTTTCTGGAAGTAGGCCAGCCCAACTATCAAAGATTTGAATTATGGATGCGCCACTTTTAATTTGCGCCTCTATATGTATTTTTAAAAATTCATCCAATTTAACTAGGATATTATGAATATACTTATCTTTTTTAAACATATTAAAGTTTCCTTCTTTTGGTGACTTTCTATTGAGCATGTACAACAACAATGTCCATGGGGCCCCAACGAAACCTATTATATCTTTATTATCTACAGATAGTTTTTTTTTTGTTTCTTTAATTATTTCATAAACGGGTTTTAATTTTTTAAGAAAATCTTCTTTTTTAATGTCATTTAATATTTCTAAATCAATCTTTTGTAATTCAGGTCCAAAATCTTTTTTAAAATTTACTTGTTGACCGAGGGCATACGGAACTAAA
>CACKRX010000044.1 GCA_902602575.1 uncultured Pelagibacteraceae bacterium
CAATAAAGGTGATTTTATATCGTATAAGCCAGGTTCAAAACATTCATCTTTTTCAAAAAAAGGATGTTTATTATTAGTGTTTTTAAGAAAAAAAAACAAAGCTATCTAAATGGTGCGGCCAGAGAGATTTGAACTCTCATGGACTAGGTCCACACGGCCCTCAACCGTGCCTGTCTACCAATTTCAGCATGGCCGCCTTCTGCGTCACATTAATTGAATGACAATTATCTTTCAAGTTGATACATTTAGAATATGGAATTTACTCCTGAAATAAAAAAAGCAACCCAACCAATTTATCAGAAAATTTCGAAAACTATTCCTGAGATTGAATGGTCCACGCATGCTCCTTATATTTATGAAATAAACAAACTTAAAAAAGAAAAGAACGCTGTAATTCTTGCTCATAATTATCAGACACCAGAAATATATCACGGGATATCAGATTTTTCCGCAGACTCTCTTGCTTTAGCGGTTGAGGCTGCAAAAACAAAAGCTGACATTATTGTAATGTGTGGGGTACACTTTATGGCCGAGACTGCAAAACTTATGAGCCCTAATAAAAAAGTATTGTTGCCAGATATGAGAGCAGGTTGTTCTTTATCATCATCAATAACAGGCGAAGACGTAAGAAAGCTAAAAAAACAAAATCCAGGAGTTCCAGTTGTTTCATATGTAAACACATCAGCAGATGTAAAAGCAGAAACTGATGTTTGTTGTACCTCAGCAAATGCAGTTAAAATTGTAAATTCATTAGGTGCCAAAAAAGTGATTTTCTTGCCAGATGATTATCTTGCTAAATATGTAGCTTCTCAAACTGATGTTGAAATTATCTCATGGAAAGGAACTTGTGAAGTACATGAAAAGTTTAATGATACAGAAATAAATGAAATAAAAAAAAATAATCCTGGAATAAAAGTTATTGCTCATCCTGAGTGTCCACCAGATGTTATAAATGCAAGTGATTTCACAGGGTCAACAAGTGGAATGATAAAATATGTAAAAGACAATCAACCGGAAAAAGTTATGATGGTAACAGAATGTTCAATGAGTGACAATGTTCAAGTAGATAACCCAAATGTAAAGTTTATAAGACCATGCAACCTTTGCCCACACATGAAAAGAATTACTCTTCCTAAAATTTTAGATTGTTTAAAAAATGAAACAAATGAAATTATAATGTCTGATGAAACAATCGAGAAAGCTAGAAAGTCTGTAGAGAGAATGGCTGAAATAGGCAGATAATATCTGTGTCTAAAATAATTTTAAGCAAAAGTTTCATTCAAAATTCTGTTAAGCTTGCATTAAATGAGGATTTGTATCCAGGTGGAGATATCACATCAAATCTTATAAAAAAAGGTAGTGTCAAAACATTTAAAATAATCGCAAATCAAAATGGAATAATTGGTGGAATAGAGTTTGCTAAAAATACATTTAAAATTTTTGATAACACAATCCAATTTCGTATAAAAAAAAAAGATGGATCTCAAATTAAAAAGGGACAAATTATTGCTATGATTAAAGGTGATTCAAAAAATATTTTAATTTGTGAAAGAGTTGCGCTAAATTTTCTTTCTCATATATCAGGTATAGCTAGTTACACTAATAAATTTGTAAAATATGCTAAAGGCAAAAGTAAGATTTGCTGTACTCGTAAAACAATTCCAAATTTAAGAGTATTACAAAAATATGCAGTTAAATTGGGTGGTGGTACTAATCATAGATTTAATCTGAGCGACGAGTATTTAATTAAAGATAATCACATCGCGAGTTCAGATTTAAAATCTTTAGTTCAAAAAGCAATTAAAAATAAAAAAGGACGAAAAATAACAGTTGAGGTCGATAATTTAAAACAACTGAAGTCAATTTTGGGACTTAAATTCAATACAGTGCTTTTTGATAATATGAATATTAAGAATCTTAAAGAGGGTGTAAAACTTGCAAAAAAATATTATGAAACTGAGGCGTCTGGAAATATAACTCTAAAAAATGTTAGATCATTTTTAAGAACAGGTGTTGACAGAATCTCTGTTGGTAGCATTACTCATAGTGCCCCTGCTATGGATTTCAAACTAGAAATTTAAGAAAACGCTTGTGAGTATTTGAGATTTTTATTTTTTTTCATCCTCATTAGTTTCTTCAAAATTCGTGGGTTCTTTATTTACGTTATCTATTGGCTGTTCATCTTTAGGCTCAGGTTGAGTTTCTTCTTGAATAGGTTGTTCCTCTTTAGCTTCAGGTTGAGTTTCTTCTTGAATAGGTTGTTCCTCTTTAGCTTCAGGTTGAGTTTCCGCTTGAACCGGTTGTTCTTCTTTTCGTTCAGGTGGAATGATTTTACTTTCTAGAGGCGACTTGTCTCGTTTCCTAAAATAAAGTAATGCACCTGATAAAACAGCTAATAAAAGAATTATGTATAAAGCTATCTTAAGATAATTTATTTCTTTTTCTGCTGCTTCCTCAGCCTCTGCTGCTGCTTGTGCTTGTGCTGCTGCCTCAGCTTCTGCTGCTGCTGCTTGAGTCTCAGAAATTATTTCCTCAGAAGGTTTGGTTTCTACTGATTCTGTAACCACTTCCTTTTTTTGAATTTGTTTCCCCTCATCAACATTAGGGTTTATAGTTTCAGTGGCTATAAAAATTGCAGCAATTATTAATAAAATATTCATAAGAGCCTCAAAAAAGAAAGGTACTTACTATGCTTTCAAAATCAAATCAAAAATCTTTTTTAATAGCAGTTTGATGTGCTTTTTGAGTTTTAAATCAATAATTCAACCTAAAAGGTTATGAGGACAATATTACAACTTAGGATACGTTTAAAAATTAAGGAAAGTTTGCTATTTTTTAAGCTCAGCCTGAGCAGCTGCTAATCGTGCAACAGGAACTCTATAGGGTGAACAAGAAACATAATTCAATCCAGTTTTTGAACAAAAATTTATACTTTTAGGATCTCCACCATGTTCTCCGCAAATTCCAAGTTTAATTTTTTTATTTTGTTTTCTTCCTTTTAATGTAGCTATTTCAATTAAATCTCCTACACCTTCATCTATTGAAACAAAAGGATCAATATCAAATATCTTATTTTCAATATAATCGTTTAAAAATTTTCCACTATCATCTCTGCTT
>CACKRX010000045.1 GCA_902602575.1 uncultured Pelagibacteraceae bacterium
AAAGTATAAAAAGAAGATCTTTCTTTTTTATAAAATTTCATAAAGATTAAATCAGTTATAACTCTTACTACTCTCTCAAAACCATAATTACTTTTTCCATTTATTCTAGGCCGATGATTGACCTCTATCTCAAAAACCTCAATATCTTTGCTTAATTGTGCAGCAAATAATCTATGAAAATCACCAAAGAAATCGTCTGTATCAATCATTTTTTTATTAAAAATTTTTAAAGAACATCCATGATCAAGAATTTTAGAGTTTGTAAATTTTCTAACGATAAAATTTGCAATTTTACTTGGAAGAATTTTAGTAAAATATGGGTCATTCCTATTTTTTCTAAATCCATGAACTAAAATATTTTCTTTTTTATTATAAACATCGATCATCTTAATTATATCTTTTGGGTCATTTTGAAGATCACCATCTAACAAAACTATATTGTCGAAATTTGAAACTTCAATTCCATTGAGAATAGATTTTGATTGGGCTAGATTATAATTATTTTCAATAACTATAGTTTTTATCTCATTATTTAATTCCTTTAAATAATCTAAAGTTTTATCTATTGATCCGTCATTAACATAAATTATTTCAAATTCGTTATCATTATTATTTGATTCTTTTAATGCTGATAAAAGTTCATTATTGAGCTGAATAATATTTTCAGCTTCATTATATAAAGGTATAACTATTGAAAATTTCATTAATATCTAGTTTATAGTACAAAATTAAATTATATAATATACGTTTGTATGTGTGCAATTGTTGGAATTATAGGAGAGGCAAATCATAAAATATTAAAAAAAATGTCTATTTGTCAGCTCTATAGAGGGCCTGACACCCAAAAATTTTTTATTAACAAAAAACACAAAATATCTATTGGAATGAACAGACTAGCTGTTATTGACAAAAAAAATGGTTCTCAACCAATGTTTTCGAATTCAAAAAGGTACCTAACTGTTTTTAATGGAGCAATTTATAACTTTAAAGAAATAAAAAAATTTTTAACTAGAAAAAATTTCAATTTTAAAACCAATTCAGATACTGAAGTATTAGTAAACTCCTATGAATATTGGAAAGATAAATGTTTTAACTATTTAGATGGTATGTGGGCGACAGCTATTTACGATTTTAAAAAAAGAGAGTTGTGTTTATCTAGAGACTATGTTGGTCAAAAACCTATATTTTATCATAAAGATGGAAAAAAATTGATTTTTTCTAGTCAGCTAAATGGATTATTTAAGTATAAACAAAAATTTGAATTATCAAAAGAAAACTATAATCTATATTTAAGATTTAGTCATTTTCCTGCACCGCACACGCTTTATAAAACAGTTTTCCAAGTAATGCCTGGGGAAAAAATTTTATTTTCTAATAAAAATATCCATAAAAAAAAATATTGGTCTATAGAAAATGGAGGAGATTATAATTCTTTTTTTAAAAAAGATAAAAAGATCAATGAGATTTTTGATAGAGATATTAAAAAATTTTTAGTAGCAGATAAAGAAGTTGTCCTAGGGCTAAGTAGCGGATTAGATTCTAAATTATTAAAAAAATTAATGCTTAATCATAAAAAAAAATTAAAAAGTTTTACCATAGGATTTAAAGAAAAATCCTTTGATGAATCTCACCATGTTTCAGGTGATAAAAAAAATAAAAATATTAAGAAAATATTGAATAAAAAAGATATTTTAGAAAGCTTTTATAAAATTAAAAAAAACATATATTTTCCTTTTGGAGACTCCTCAATTATTCCAACTTACTATTTATTTAATACAATTAAAAAGAATACTAATGTTTCCATAACAGGTGATGGTGGGGATGAAATTTTTTTTGGATATGAAGCCTTTAAAGGCTATTATTTAAGTTTAATTGTAAAAAAAATAATTCCAAATTTTCTAATTAGAATATTAAAATTACCTTTTTCACATATTGAGTCAGACGATACTTACATGAGTTTTAAAAAAAAAATCAAATTCTTTTTTAAATATTTAGATAGCAAGTCATATTTATTGAATAATTACTGGATATCCAATTTTACTGAAAAAGATTCCCAAGTTTACTTTCAACGTAATCATAAATCATTATTTTTATTAAAAAAACTATTTCAAAAGTATAATGATAAAATGAAATTTGCTCAAATATACTTTATTAAATATTATTTACCGATAATTTTATTAAAAGTTGATTTTTCGAGTATGATTAATTCTGTTGAAAATCGGGCGCCGTATCTATCAAAAAATTTACTCAACTATTCTTTGGATCTCATGTCTAATAAGAATTTCAGTTATTTCAAAAATAGAAAATTAATGAAAAAAATTTTCTCAAAATATTTAAGCAATGAGAAAGATATCAAAAAACACGGATTTGCTTTTAATCTAAAGACGATTTTA
>CACKRX010000046.1 GCA_902602575.1 uncultured Pelagibacteraceae bacterium
TTAATTCACTAGGTTTTTATTATGTTGGACCAATAGACGGACATGACATTGATACACTTAAGTCAGTTTTAAAAAATGCAAAAGATAGTAATTTTGATGGTCCAATAATGATACATATTAAGACTGAAAAAGGAAAAGGTTATCAATTTGCAGAAAATTCAAAAGATAAATATCATGGTGTTTCAAAATTTAATATACAAACTGGAGTACAAGAAAAATCAAGTTCTAAAATTCCATCATATACAAGTGTTTTTGCAAACACACTAATTAAACATGCTGAGAGAGATAGTAAAATAATTGGTATCACTGCCGCGATGCCGTCTGGTACCGGAATGGATTTATTTGCAAAAAAATTTCCAAACAGAATGTTCGATGTTGGTATTGCAGAACAACATGCGGTGACATTTTCTGCTGGTTTAGCTACAGAAGGATATAAGCCTTATGCAGCAATTTACTCTACCTTTTTACAAAGAGCTTATGATCAAGTAGTTCATGATGTTGCAATTCAAAGTTTGCCTGTCAGATTTGCTATAGATCGTGCAGGTCTTGTTGGTGCAGATGGTCCTACACATGCTGGATCTTTTGATATAACTTACTTATCAACTTTACCTAATTTTGTTGTCATGGCTCCAAGCGATGAGTCGGAATTAGTAAAAATGATCAATACCTCAGTTGACATAAATGACAAACCTTCAGCTTTTAGATATCCTCGTGGAAGTGGTATTGGGATTAAACTTCCTGAAATTAATGAAAAAATTGAAATCGGCAAGGGCAGGGTTATTAAAGAAGGGAAAGAGATTGCTTTAATTAATTTTGGTGCCCGTTTGCAAGAATGCCAAAAAGCGTTAAACAATCTAGAAAAAAAAGGTTTAAATCTTACTTTAATTGATGCAAGATTTTGTAAACCTCTAGATGAAAATTTAATGTGGAATACAGCAAAAAATCATGAAATTATTATTTCAATTGAAGAGGGTTCAATTGGAGGGTTTGGATCTCATTTGAGTAAATTTTTATCAGAAAAAGGCTTATTAGAAAAAATTAAGTTTAGGTCGATGACTTTTCCTGACAACTTCATTGATCAAGATAAACCAGATCTAATGTATCAGATTGCTGGCTTGGATAGTAAAGCTATTGAAGAAAAAGTTTATGAAGTTTTAGACTCTAAAGTTGTTGTTCAGAAAAAAAATTAAGACTCACACTGTGCTTTGTGCATTAAAAAATGATCCAATAAAACACAATGCATCATCGCTTCACCTATGGGGACTGCTCTAATTCCAACACAAGGATCATGACGACCTCGCACTGATATATTTGTATTTTTTCCAAATTTATCAATAGTTTTTCTTGAATTGAGTATGGAAGATGTAGGTTTCACTGCAAAAGATACTTTTATTTGTTGACCACTTGAAATGCCGCCAAGAATTCCCCCCGCATTGTTAGATTTGAAAATTGTTTTACTCCCTTTTTGTCTTATCTCATCAGAATTCTGTTCGCCTGTTAATTGAGCGACGTCCATTCCAGTTCCGATATTGACACCTTTTACAGCATTGATACTCATCATAGCTGACGCTAAATCCATATCTAATTTTGAATAAATAGGCGCGCCTAAACCAGATGGCACCCCATTAGCTCTTAATTCTATAACAGCCCCGCAAGATGAGCCAGACTTTCTAATAGCTAATAAATATTTTTCCCATAATTTTAAAACTTTTTTGTCAGGACAGAAAAATGGATTTTTTTCTATAAACTTATTATTCCATGCCGATACATCGCAACCCAAAATCCCAAGTTGGGTTACTGCACCTTTTACGTAATATTTTTTTCCAATTTTTTTTTCTAAAACCTTTTTTGCTATCGCACCAGCCGCTACTCTTGATGCAGTCTCTCTAGCTGATTGTCTACCTCCTCCTCTAAAGTCCCTGATGCCGTATTTTTTAAAATAAGTTAAGTCAGCGTGTCCAGGACGAAATTTATTTTTGATAGTCTCGTAGTCTCTTGATTTCATATCCTTATTGTAAATAATCATTAATATTGGTGTACCAGTTGTCTCACCATTAAATACTCCTGATAAAATTTCAACTTTATCATCTTCTTTTCTTTGAGTAGTGAATTTAGATTGACCAGGTTTTCTTTTATTTAGTTCTTTTTGTATGTCTTTTTCTGATATTTTTATTCTCGGAGGACATCCATCAACTACACATCCAATGGCAGGACCATGAGATTCACCCCAAGTGGTGAAACGAAATAACTTTCCAAATGTATTAAATGACATTATTCTATTATATAAATTATTTTGTTAAAATTATGAATGAAAAAAATTCACTTGGACTAGATATTTGTTTTAAAGATGAGGATAACCCTGTAAATCTCTTT
>CACKRX010000047.1 GCA_902602575.1 uncultured Pelagibacteraceae bacterium
CTTTATCAATATTTGGAACATTATTTTTTATATGTGTTATTGTCCGAGCAAATTCTTCAGGAACTGAATATCCAACGGTATCAGGTATATTAATTGTAGTCGCGCCACATTTAATTGCTAGCTCGATAGTTTTACACATAAAATCTAAATCTGTTCTAGTTCCATCTTCACAAGACCACTCTACATCGTTAGTAAACTTTCTTGCGTAAGTTACACTTTCTTTAATTGCATCTAAAACTTGGTCGTTAGTCATATCAAGTTTATGCTTCATATGAACTGGGCTTGTAGAGATAAAAGTATGAATTCTAAATCTTTTTGCAAACTTAAGTGACTCATGACAAGCATCTATATCTTTTTTTAATGCTCTTGATAAACCGCACGGTATAGAATTCTTCACACTTTTACTTATTTCCGAAACTGCTTCAAAATCACCAGGAGATGAAATTGGAAATCCTGCCTCAATTATATCAATTCCCATCTCATCAAACACTCGAGAAATTTGAATTTTTTCCTCAACACTCATTGAGGCGCCAGGTGATTGCTCACCGTCTCTCATTGTTGTATCGAAGATATAAACTTTTTCTTTGTCGCTCATAAAATAGCAATTTTAATTACTGAGATAATACATTCTCTAGCACAGATTGCAAATTAAAGAGTTCTCAATTTTTAAAAATAAGGATTTTATTTAATTCTTATCGCTATCTACTAGTTTCTTTTTTGAAATCCAAGGCATCATAGCTCTTAATTTAGCACCTACTTTTTCAACCGGATGTTCAGCTAGTTTCTCTCTTGTTTTAAGAAAATTTTTTTGGCCATTTTTGCATTCATCCATCCACTGCTTAGTAAATTTTCCTGACTGAATATCTTGAAGAACTTCTTTCATTCTCTTTTTTGTTTCTTCTTTATTTATAATTCTAGGACCCGACATGTATTCTCCGTACTCAGCAGTGTTTGAAATTGAATAGTTCATGTTTGCGATTCCACCTTCATAAATTAAATCTACAATTAATTTTACTTCATGGACAGTTTCAAAATAAGCCATCTCTGGTTCATAGCCAGCTTCAACAAGTGTTTCATAGCCATTTTTTATTAATTCAACTAATCCTCCACATAAAACTGTTTGCTCTCCAAATAAATCAGTTTCTACCTCATCTTTAAATGTAGTTTCAATAATACCCGATCGACCACCTCCAATAGCAGACGCGTATGACATTGCTAAATCTCTTGCTTTGCCTGATCCGTTTTGATGAACTGCAAAAAGACATGGAACTCCTCCTCCTTTTTCAAATTCACTTCTTACTAAATGTCCTGGACCTTTTGGAGCAACCATAAAAACATCTAAGTCTTTTCTGGCTTTTATCAGATCATAATGAACATTTAGACCATGTGCAAAAGCAATTGAAGTTCCCTCTTTTACTCTTTGTTCAATGTGGTTTTTATAAATTGATGCTTGTAATTCATCTGGTGTTAGAACCATAATTACATCAGCCCACTCAGCTGCATCAGATAAATTCATAACTTTTAATCCTTTGGACTCAGCTTTAGCTTTGCTTGATGAACCGTCTCTTAAAGCAACAACAACCTCTTTAACTCCACTATCTTTTAAGTTTAAAGCGTGAGCGTGTCCTTGGCTACCATAACCAAAAATTGCTACTTTTTTATTTTTTATCAAGCTTGGATCCGTATCTTTCTCATAAAACATTTTCATATTGTTCTCCCTAAATTATTTAAATACTTCTGCTCCCCTAGTCATTGCTACAGCTCCTGTTCTTGATACACTAACAAGACCTGTTTTTTTAAGACCATTCATTATATTATCTATCTCTCTTCTTAAAGCAGTTATTTGAATAACTACTGATTTATTTGTTTTATCTAATACAACAGGATTAAATTTTTTGCAAAACTTTATAGCTTTCTTTCTTTTAATATTATTGCCCACAATCTTCAGTAAAGCCATTTCTTTAAAAATTATTTTCTTATCACCTCTCATAAAATCAGCAACTTTATGAACAGGTACTAATTTTCCTAATTGAAGTTTAATCTGTTCTATAACCTGTGGTGTACCTGTAGTAACTATTGTAATTCTTGAAATGTTTAATTTTGAGTCAACTTCAGCCACTGCTAAAGACTCGATGTTGTATCCTCTTCCAGAAAATAAACCTACAACTCTTGCTAAAACACCTGCTTCATTATCAACCCAAACAACAATAACATGTGTATCACTTTTTTGTTTTTTGCCAGGGATGCTATAAGCTGATTTAGGTTTT
>CACKRX010000048.1 GCA_902602575.1 uncultured Pelagibacteraceae bacterium
GTTATAAGACTAAACGATTTTTCTTTAGTTTTTTTCTCTGGTAAATATCTGGAAACCTTGTCTTGTTTTGAAAGATGGTTAAAAAAAAATTTACAGATCTTGTCTTCTAACGAATGAAACGATACTGTTAATAGAATTCCATTTTGACTAACAATACTTGCAGATGCTTCTAAACTCTTTGAGAGTTCACTTATTTCTTTGTTTACAAAAATTCTTAAAGCTTGGAAAACTTTTGTTGCTGGATTAGTTTTTGTATAATGCCTTTTTTTTACTCTTCTTACTATATTAACCAAATCCTGAGTATCTAAATCTTTTTTTTGCCGCTCAAGTACAATTTTTTTGGATATAAGTTTTGAATTTTTTTCTTCACCAAAATACCTAAAAATTTGCTCTAATTCTTTTTGATCTAACTTGTTTATTACGTCTTTGGCAGAAAAATCATTTAGCCCCATCTTCATATTAAGTTCGCCTTTGCTATCAAATGACAAGCCTGTTGAGAGATTTTTGATTTGGTTTATAGAATAACCTAAATCAAAAATTATACCTTTAATTTCGTCTTTAAGATTTAAGTCCTTTATTTGGCTAAACTTAATATTATGAAAAGAAAATCTATCCTCAAACTTTTTTTTAAAGTCTGATGCAATGTGTTGTGAGTTTTTATCTCTATCAATAGCTATTACTTTAGTGTTTGGATATTCTAATATTTTTTTTGAGTAACCACCTTGACCAAATGTACAATCTATAAAAGTGCCACCATTTTGAGGGGTTATAATATTTATTACTTCATTTAGAAGAACCGGATAATGCAAGTTTTTTTCCGGTAAAATAGTGGCACTCATTTATTTTTTCGAAGACCATTAATTTTTTTGTCTTCTTAAAAATGCTGGTATTGATAGTTCATCTTCTTCATCTGTATCACTATCCTCATTTATATCTGTCTCATTATCAGAACTTATACTTTGACTCTCGTCAAATAATTGAGGGTCTTGTGCATCCAAATTGAAGTTTTCAAGTCCATTAGATTCATCGCCCACAGTATTTACATCATTATCACTAAGTACAAGCTTTTCTTCGAGAGAGTTCTCTTCACTTACGGCATCACTTGTAGTAGGATTTTCAACTACCATTTTTTCGTCTACCATAGATGAAATCAAATCATTTTCTGAAACTTTAATATCATTTGTTTCTACTTTTAATGCATTGGCACCACTTGTAGATAATCCTTTATTCATTTCAAAAGAATAATTATTTTTCATATTTGAGAAATCTGAGTAACCAGGATTTCGGTTTTGAATTCTGTGCACCATATTGATAACTGACTTTGACTCTGGTTGTTGACCATCTAATGAAGTTGCAACAATAGATACTCTAAATTTTTCCTCTAATGATGGATCAATTATACAGCCCTTAATAAATTCAACTTCTGCATCAACCTCAGAAGTAATTTTTTTAACAACCTCATCAACTTCAAAAAGTGTAGGTTTTTTTGCCGTTATATTGATAAGTAAACCTTTTGCACTTTTCAAAGAATAGTCATCGATAAGAGGATTGGTCATAGCTTGCTCTGCGGCTTTTAGAGCTCTGCCCTCACCCTCTGCTTCTCCTGTGCCCATCATTGCCTTACCCATTGAGCTCATGATAGTTTCAACATCAGCATAATCTAGATTTACTAGACCGGGACGTACCATTAAATCTGTAACACTTTGAACACCTTGTAAAAGAACATCATTTGATAATTCAAATGCTTCTTCAAAACCTGTGTGCTCATTTGCAATTTTAAATAAGTTTTGATTGGGAACTACTATTATCGTATCTACATGTTTTCTTAATTCCTCAAGACCTTGTTGAGCTCTTCTCATTTTAGATGACCCCTCATATAAGAAGGGCAAAGTTACAACACCTACTGTTAAGATATTAAGTTCCTTTGCAGCTCGTGCAATTACATGAGCAGTTCCTGTTCCACCACCCATTCCTGCAGTTATGAAAACCATGTTTGCTCCTTGCAAACAATTTACTATTTCATTTAATGACTCGTCTGCAGCGGCTTGACCAATATCA
>CACKRX010000049.1 GCA_902602575.1 uncultured Pelagibacteraceae bacterium
CCAAAAATCCACCAAAAATATTTATTGCAGCCAATACGATGGCTAAAAATCCAAAAATACTAGATTGATTAAAAACACTTAAATTTGTACCAGCCAATGAGGCAATAATAGCCCCTACTATAATTACTGAAGATATTGCATTAGTTACTGACATCAAAGGAGTATGCAATGAAGGAGTAACGCTCCATACAACATAGTAGCCAACAAAGATTGATAAGATAAATATACTTAATCTAAAAATAAATGGGTCTATTTCCATAATTATTTTACCAATGTTTCCTTGATTATTTCATCCTCTAAATTAATATTAACATTCTTTTTTTCTTTATCATAAAGATTTGATACAAAATTAAAAATATTTTTTGAGTATAAGTTTGAGGCTGAAACTGGAAGTTTATTTAATATATTTTTTTCACCCATTATTTTTACTCCATTTAAATCAACTTCTTCGTCAGCTTTGGTTGCAGCAGTATTTCCACCCTGAACGGCTGCTAAATCATAAATTACAGAACCTGGTTGCATATTTTTAATCATACTTTCTTTAATAATTACGGGGGCTTTTTTTCCAGGTATTAATGCTGTACAAATTACAATATCAATTTTTTTCAATGTTTCTGAAAGAAGATCTTCTTGCTTTTTCTTAAATTCATCTGAGGTTTCTTTAGCGTATCCACCAGAAGTCTCAAGATTTTCTGCACCTTCTACAGTTAAAAATTTTCCCCCCAAACTCTCAACTTGTTCTTTAGATGACATTCTTACATCGGTTGCGAAAACTATGCCACCCATTCGTTTTGCTGTTGCGATTGCCTGTAATCCTGCAACACCAGCCCCTACGACTAAAATTTTTGCCGCCGGAATTGTTCCCGCTGCTGTCATCATCATTGGAACTGCTTTTTTAAAGTTTGCAAAAGCTTCTACTACAGCTTTATATCCAGCTAAATTGGCTTGTGATGAAAGGATGTCCATCGATTGAGCTCTAGTAATTCTTGGTAGCAGTTCTAATGAAAATACATTGATTTTTTTTTTTGATAAATTCGAGATAATTTCTTTATTAGTGTAAGGATTGAAGACACCAATTAAATTTTGATTTTCTTTTAAAAAATTTAAATTTTCTTCAGATGGTAAATTAAATTGGAGTATGAAATCAGAATTAGTCAAAATTTTTTTTTTATCTTCAGATATTTCTGCGCCTGATGACAAATATACATTGTCGTCTATTCCAAGATGTAGAGCATAGTTTTTTTCTAATAATACTTTTAAGCCTAACCCAAGAAATTTTTTTACATTTTCTGGAGTAATAGCAACCCTACTTTCAATTTTTCGATCTTCATTAATGGATCCGATTTTCATTTTAATTATATTAAGAAAATAGCTAAAAGGGTTAGAATAACAATGACTGAAATTGTCCCCCAAAGAACAAACTTCGTAAAATTATCCCATGTTTTTTTATGGTTTCCGTTATCCATAAATTATTTTTGTCTAGCTTTAAATTTTGGGTTTTTTTTATTAATTATGTAAACTCTTCCCCTCCTCTTAACTAATTTTGAATTAAGATCTCTTTTTTTCAATGATTTTAGGGAACTTTTTATTTTCATAATTTATTAGCCTGGCAACGTCCTACTCTCCCATGCCTTAAGACAAAGTACCATCGGCGCAGAAGGGCTTGACTTCCGAGTTCGGAATGGGATCGGGTATTACACCTTCGCAATAATCACCAGGCATATGACTTATACTCAAAATTTATATGTTGTAAATAATAATTTTAACTTGAATTTATCTATTTTTAAGAAAATCTCTTAAAGTAAGATCAAAACCATAGTCTAAGTTGTTCTTTGGTTTCCAGCCATATTTTTTTGCGAGGCTTATATCTAGACATTTTCTCGGCATACCATCTGACTTGTTTTTATCGTAATAAATTTTTAGTTTTATTCCTAATTTTTTCATTATGTATTTAGCGTACCATTCGACGGTAAAATCTTTTCCTACCCCAATGTTAATAAAAGGCTCTTTTATTTTTTTTTTCATGAAGAAAAC